>NZ_JAQREZ010000008.1:0-112640 GCF_028598715.1 Pseudoalteromonas sp. GABNS16E | reverse complement strand
TGATGTTGTTGAGCCAGATACCGTGTGGTGCGGTGATGTGACGTATATTTGGGTAGGTAATCGCTGGGCTTATTTAGCCGTTGTTATTGATTTATTTGCACGTAAAGTCGTTGGTTGGGCCATGTCGTTGTCGCCAGATACTAATTTAACGCTAAAAGCACTTGAACTCGCGTATGAAAGTAGAGGAAAACCGACAGGACTGATGTTTCATTCAGACCAAGGTAGTCATTATACAAGTTTAAAATATCGTCAACGTTTATGGCGCTATAAAATTACACAAAGTATGAGCAGGCGCGGAAATTGTTGGGATAATGCGCCAATGGAGCGATTTTTTAGAAGCTTTAAAACGGAGTGGATGCCAAAGGTTGGATACGAAAACTTTAAAGATGCTAAATATAGTGTGAGTGATTATATCAACGGATATTACAATAATGTTAGACCACATCATTATAATGCTGGTTTAGCGCCGAATGAATCTGAGGTTAGATATCAAGATTCTAAAACTGTGGCCAAAATTAGTTGACCACTACACATCTGGCTCAATAATTGTAGCTGAGGAGTTTGTTACTATTGCTGCAGCGATGCTAGATGCTGCAAGCGCAGATTTAATTCCATCTCTCAAGGTGAGAATGACCAGAGAATCTCTTCCTTTCACAATATCACGTACTTCACTGCTGAATTCAGATAGGTCACAATCTTCTACTTCAAATTCGAAACCTGTTCTCTTTCCTTCATAAAGGCACTGGATATATCCAGTGTGAGCGAGAGGCTCAAGCTCTTCAGATATAGAGATAGGGATGTCTTCACTTTTTAATAAAGCATTCCAATCTCTTGGGTACCCAATCTCAGACTTATTAATTGAAATTGTTATCGAATCTGACATATCTCTTATCGCTTAACTTTCCAATAACGGGCGCAGACATGTGGGGCATAATGGCGAAGCCGCCCCGCGTGTATGCGTCCCAGCGAACGTAGTGAGTGAGTTTATTGGCTTGTTAGCTGACATTGCCAATAACTACCATCGATTCTTGGTTGATAATGAACTGATATCCAAAAGCTAAGATAATTGCAAATATACTAAGAATATTTAGATAAAATGACATTTGCTTATAGCTTTTTTCATTGTCTCTTTTGTCGTAGTGGTCAATTACGGTTAACGCCGCGTTTATAGCACTGGAGACTAATGCTACGCAGAAAAATAGTAACGGCATGCCAGTTAATTCAACAGAACCAGAGCCTCTTACGCCAGGGTAGACCAATACATCGTTAATGCCAGCGTAGAAACATATACCGATTAAAAAAAGAGCCCAAATGATATTAAAAATTCGTGTCGAATTAGGGATTTTGTTCGGAGAGTAATCTTCCATGAATCCTCTTGGCAGCTAATAATTTTGTCTACGACATTTGTCGTTTTATAAACCGACAAATGTCCATATATTACAATGCATTTATCTTAACCATCAAATAAACACCTGTAAACAATTAGTTAACTGAAAATTATTTTTAATCAGTGCGAAAATACACCGAAATGGTGGAGATCAGTAATATTGGACAAAACAATATGCACTGTCTATATATACAGTTAAATTTTGCTAGAGATTCATATCATGAAATCACCTTTTTTAACTATGATAGCCGAACAAATGTATCTAAAGCGTTATGCTAAAAGTACCATTAAAGCGTATTTATACTGGATAGCTTCGTTTATTCGTTTTAACTCTATGAGGCACCCAACAACGATGGGAGATAATGAGGTCGAACTTTTTTTAAATCATTTAGTCAACCAACAAAATGTTGCTCCTAATACTCAAACACAAGCCTTAAATGCGTTGAGCTTTTTATTTAAAGTATGGAAAATAAACTAAACAGCTACTCTAATTGAACAAGCAAAACGACCATAAAATGAGCCACCATTAGCCCTGCCTCTATATTACACACATAAAAAAGCCCCGCTTGGTTTTAAACAAACGAGGCTCCACACTAATTTTTTAATCAAGAATAAAAGCGCCGATACAGCGGGCGCTTTGCATCATTGAATTTTATTGATTAACTACACTTTTAAGTGGGTTAACTGGTTGTGCGTTGTCATCTAATAAGTTCATGTCAAAGTCGAACTCATCAACGCGAATCGCTTTTTCACGCTTTTTGTTGTAATCAATTAGTTGCGCATGTTCATCCGCAGTAATTACATTTGCCGCTAATGCGTTATCTAGCGTAATGGCAAAACGTGTACCTGGTTTAATCGTTTTAGCACGCAGCGCTTTTTTAACTTTAGCTAGCTCAACAAGTGATGCCATTTTAGCTTTATAAGCTTGCTCGTTAATGTGATGACCATCACCTTCTACAGGCTTAACTAAATGCGTAATTTGCGCTTTAAATGCGGTATCAAGCTGTGCTTGTTTTGCTAATTCACGAATTAAGTCGTCGCTAATTTTTGGCATTTTAGTTGAGTAGTTCATTGTTACAAAACGAATAAACTTACGAGTACCACTTGCAGGGAAATTATCTAAAAACTTATGCAGTGCTTCTTCAGCGCTTTGCAGTGCAAAACGTGTCGCGTAGTGGAAGTACGGCGCTGCTTGCTCGCGCTCGCTGCTTGCTACTTTTTGCTCGTAATACTTAATTGATGCCATTGCCGCGTATAAAAAGCTCATTACATCGCCTAAACGTGCTGATAGCATTTCAGCCTGCTTTAATTTACCGCCAAGTACGAGTAACGAGAAGTCGGCATACACTGCTAATTTTGCAGATAGTTTATGTACGGCTTTTTCGTATTCACGTACTTCTGGTAATGCAGAGTTTGCACTTGCAGTAAAAGGTAAAACACCTAAACGGAATGCACGTAAGCTATTTGCTGTGCTGTAACCAATTGTTTTACGCAAAATGCCGTTAAACTCTTTATCTGCACCTTTATCTTCACTATGGATTGATTCAACCATAGATTGTAAATAAGGGTGACAACGCATAACACCTTGACCAAAAATCATCAGGTTACGTGTAAGAATGTTCGCGCCTTCTACTGTAATTGCAATAGGCTGTGCTACGTAACCGCTTGCAAGGGTATTTTGTGGGCCATTTTGAATCGCTTTACCCGCTTGAATATCCATTGCAGAATCTAATACGTCGCGGCCAAGCTCGGTCATGTGGTATTTAGCTATTGCTGTAACAACCGATGGTTTTAAGCCCATGCCTAGGCCTTCAGTTGTCAGTACGCGCATTGCTTCTTGAAGGTATGTTTTACCTGCAATGTCTGCTAGTTTTTCCTGAATACCTTCAAATTGACCAATTGCTAAACCAAACTGCTCACGCACTGCTGCGTATTCAGATGCTGATTTAAACGCCACTTGTGATGTACTTACACCTAGTGCAGGTAATGAAATACCACGTCCTGCGCCTAAACAGCTAACCAACATTTGCCAACCACGACCGATGTTTTTCTGGCCACCAATAATAAAGTCCATTGGTACAAATACTTTATTACCACGTGTAGTACCGTTATAAAAACGAATACCCATTGGGTCATGGCGGTTGCCAAGCTCTACACCTGGATGATCTTTTGGAATAAGCGCACAGGTAATACCTAAGTTTTCTTTACCGCCTAGTAGACCTTCTGGATCCACTACTTTAAATGCTAAACCAAGTACCGTAGCGATTGGTGCCAGTGTGATGTAACGCTTATCCCATGTGATCTCAAGGCCAAGTACTTCTTCGCCGTTGTACATGCCTTTGGTGACAGTACCAATATCTGGAATGCCACCTGCATCAGAGCCCGCCTCTGGGCTTGTTAGCGCAAAACATGGAATATCTCTGCCGTTTGCTAAACGCGGTAAGTAATGCGCTTGCTGCTCTTGTGTACCAAAGTGCAGTAATAATTCACCTGGGCCTAAAGAGTTAGGAACCATAACAGTTACCGCTACTGCAGAGCTTTTAGTTGCAATGGTTGCCACAATAGTTGAGTTTGCATAAGGGCTAAACTCTAAACCGCCAAACGATTTAGGAATGATAAGCGAGAAGAAACGCTCTTTTTTCAAAAATTCTAATATGTCATCTGGTAAGTGAATACCGTTTTGAATAACTGAATCGTCAATCATGCCTAGTAGCTCTTGTACTGGGCCATCTAAGAATGCTTGCTCGTCTGCACTTAGGGTAGCAGCCGGCACATCGCGTAGTGCGCTAAAATCTGGCTTACCTTGATAGATAGACCCTTCTAGCCACACATCACCCGCGTCTAGCGCTTCTTGTTCAGTGATTGAAATACTTGGTAATACTTTTTTTAATTTTGTACGTAAACTCATGATTGAACTCATCCGACCAGATAAATAATACCTACATTACGTCATAAAAATCAGTTTAGATCAATTACTCTATTCAATTAATTAACAGTTTTTTCAATTTATTTTCTTTACGGTGACGTAAACTGTTGAAACTAAAAGGCTTACACTTGTGCGCTGAAATACCTCTATTTGGCAACAATTAATCCCCATACTCATAAAAAGCTATTTTTTAGGCATAAAAAAACGCAGCCACTTGGGCTGCGTTTTTAAAATAAGGTGGGCAACGTTAACTACTTATTTGCACAACGTGTTTGCCTGTAAAGCCACCCGCTATTTGGTTATTTAAGGCAGCACTGACTGAGTCAGCAGTAAAGTCAACCGCAGTGATTGCCGGTGTTTTAATATCGCCCGATAGCGCGCCTTCAAGCAATAAATTACCCATAAAACTTAAGCGTTGCTGTGCACATAAACTATTGGCAAGCCACGCACCACCAATAGACACCACACTAATATTAGGCGCTCGGTGGTACATTAAATCTTGATCAAAATGAGGCAGCGAGTTTAAACACGCGATACGCCCGCAAAAACGCATTAATTCAATATTTCTAAGCGTTGATTCACCGCCCATAGTATCAATTACAGCATCAAACCCTTGTGGGCCAAGCTCGCGGCGAATTTTGTCGCGTAACTTTTTGTCGTTATAATCAAATACCACATCGGCACCTAGCTGCTTTACCAGCTTGTGATTACGCTTTGAAGCGGTGGTAAATACATCGGCACCGCGTTGTTTAGCATATTGAATGGCAAACTGCCCTACCGCACCAGAGCCACCTTCGATTAGGATTTGGTCGCCCTCCGTAATGGCAATTTTATCTAAGCTAATAAGGGCGGCCATACCAGCGCACGGTAACGTAGCAGCCTTTGCAGGGCACAACCCATCGGGCACAACCGATACAGCAAAATTAGGTACCGTGGTGTATTCACTCAGTACCCCTTGCTTACCTATATTGGCATGCCACATTACTCGTTCGCCAACCCCAGGAAACACACCTTTGTTAGCTTTAACTACCACACCAACGGCGTCTAGGCCTAAAATATGAGGGTATTGCCACTTACAAAATCCCGTTTTAGCAAAATAGGCATCAGCAGGATTAAGGCCTACATACTCAAGCTTTACCAACAATTCGTTCTCGGCGCACTCTGGTATATCAACCTCAACATCTTGCAAGCGTATTTGCTCATCTGGTTGTGATAAAACAATAGCGCGCATTGTTTGTAAGGTGCTGCCTTGATGTAATAATTCAGTATTACTCATTCAATTAACTCTACCTATTTTGTACTGCTTAGTGCATAGCTCCATTGGCCGTTAAATGCCTGATAAGCATTCACTTTAGCAAGCAATGTAGCAATAGTTGTGTCAACAGCGTTTTCTTGTGCCATTAAAACATCCTGGCGTGCATCTAACAACTCTAAGTACGGTATTTGACCTTCTTCGTACATCGCCTGTGCTTGTAAAAATGCTTTATTTGCAAAGCCATAGCGCTGTTTAGCATAACGCTCTTGCTGTTGTTGATTGACCAACATTTGCAATGAAAGTTCACTTTGAGTCACCGCATTTAATACTATTTGCTGATAGTCGCTGTAGGCAGCTTCACTTAAAAACTGCTGTGCGTCGCGCTGGGCAAGGAGTGCGGGGTAACTTAATATTGACCATTGCAATTGGGGGGCTACTTGCCATTGCTGATCAGTGTTTTTTAAGCCCGTGCTGTCTATGCTTACTACGCCTGCAAAGGCTGATAAGCTAATATCAGGTAGTAAGGCTTTACTTGCCGCCACACTTAAGCTGTTAGCTTGGCTAAAATCATACAATGCACGGCTTATATCAGGGCGAAGGGCAATGGCGCTATTGGCATTTTTAAGCGCAACGCTAAAGCTTTGCTCAAGCAGGTTTTGCTCATTGTCTATCGCAATGTCTTGCGCAAGCTTACCTGTAAGCACCGCTAAAGTTGATAAGTCGCTGTATTTAGCATACTCAATAGCGGGCATTAGGGCTTCTTGCTGCCTAAGCTGTGCCATCGTACGGTTTAGGTCAAGCTCGTTGGCAACGCCTTCATCTACACGTGCTTGAAGTACCTCAATGCTTTGCTCTAATGCGTTAATTTGCATGGCTATAATGTGTTGTTTTTCAACATTACCTTGATAGCTTACATACCCTTTAACAACAGACGATACCACTTCAATTTGCAGTGAACGTACTTGCTCGGCTTGGCTCATGGCCGATGCATTTGCAGCATCAACCAAAGCAGTAATACGGCCAAATAAATCTAACTGCCAATCAAGTGCTATGTTAGCACTCGATTGACGGTCAAACACACTCGGTGCATCGCTTCGTGCTGCGCCAATATTTACCCCGCCTTGGGGTAAATATTGTGCTTTTTGCTCACCAAGTCGGGCAAGGGTACTTTTAAGCGTTAATTGGCTTGTTTGCAAATTGTAGTTATTGGCAAGTGCGCTATTAACCAAAGCATTTAGCTGCTTTGACTCTAGCTTGTGCCACCAATTTGTTTCATCTGCTATGGCAACATTGCTGGCAATATTTGCTTGAGCTACAAAATCGTTAATAGCGTTTTGCTCGCTTTGTGTATCTATTTTACTAGCGCAACCAGATAAAAAAGCAGCCACTAACACAGCACTTAACGTTAAGCGCGTTTTGATAGGTTTAGCGATTAAATTAATCATGCGATAACCCCTTTGCTTTTTGCTGCTTTTTCACAACTAACATATAAAACACAGGTGTAAATAATAACCCAAACACCGTTACCCCTATCATGCCTGCAAACACCGCGTTACCCATTGCGTGGCGCATCTCGGCGCCTGCACCGGTTGCAAGTACCAAAGGTACAACCCCAGCTGTAAAGGCAATTGAGGTCATCAATATTGGGCGTAGACGCATACGACACGCCGCTAATATTGCCTCAAAGTGCGTTAACCCACCGCCGTGTTGGTCGCGGGCAAATTCTACCATTAATATGGCGTTTTTAGAGGCAAGTGCCACCAGTACAATTAATGCAATTTGAGTAAATATATTATTGTCTGAGCCTACAAACCACACACCTAATAGTGCTGAGAAAATAGTCATCGGTACAATTAATATTATGGCCAGTGGCAAACGTAAACTTTCGTACTGCGCAGCAAGCACCATAAATACAAGCAACACAACTAATGGGAATACATAAACCATGGTGTTACCTGCAAGTACTTGTTGGTACGTTACTTCTGTCCACTCGTACTCAATACCTGTTGGCAGGTTGTCGGCTAATATTGTTTCAATAGCAGTTTGTGCCTGATCAGAGCTATAACCGGGGGCTGGGCTGCCGTTTAGTTCTGCACTTGGGTAACCGTTGTAATGCATTACACGGTCAGGTCCTATTGTTGGTGTAACTGTAAGTACCGAGCCAAGCGGCACCATATTTCCTGCACTGTTACGTACTTTTAGGTTAAGGATTTGCTCAGGATCAAGGCGAAAATCAGCATCAGCTTGCGCATTAACCTGATAAGTACGCCCAAACATATTAAAGTCATTCACATACACAGAGCCTAGATATATTTGCAATGCGTCAAATACTTCATCAAGAGGAATACCTTGAATAAGTGCTTGCTCGCGGTCTATATCAATATCCATTTGTGGTACTTGAATACGGAAACTTGAATATAAGCCCATTAACGCGGGGTCTTGCTGCGCCTTACCAATAATGGTTTGCAAACTATTAAATAGTGCATCAAAGCCTTTATTTGCTCTATCTTCAATTTGCAGTTTAAAGCCACCTGTTGTGCCTAAGCCTTGAATTGGTGGCGGCGGAAATACAGCCACAAACGCTTCATCAATAGCTGCAAAACGCTGGTTTAGCTGCGCAGCAATTGCCATCGCTGATTGACTAGGGTCGGTACGTTTATCAAAGCTCTCAAGTGGCGTAAATACAATGCCGCTATTTGGGCTGTTAGTAAAACCATTTACCGATAAGCCTGGAAACGCCACGGTGTGTGCAACGCCTGGTACTTCTAATGCTATTTTTTGCATTTGCGAGAGCACATCTTCGGTACGGTCTAAACTGGCTGCATCTGGCAGTTGCGCAATCGCAACTAAGTATTGCTTATCTTGCTGTGGAATAAAGCCACCCGGTACGGTATCAAACAATTTAATTGTACCGCCCACCAGCGCAACATAGGCCACCATAACGATAACGCTCATACGTATAAGCTTTTGTACCAGCTTTTCGTAGCCTTTGGCACCACGGTCAAACACGCGGTTAAACGGTTTAAATAACCACGCACCAAACAGTTTATTAAGTAAACCCGTGAATGCATCTGGTTTTGCATCGTGCGATTTTAATAATAATGCCGATAGCGCAGGCGACAGGGTTAACGAGTTAAACGCCGAAATAACAGTCGAAATAGTAATTGTTAGTGCAAATTGCTTATAAAACTGACCCGATAAACCGGTAATAAATGCAGTAGGAATAAATACCGCACACAGCACTAGCGCTATCGCAATAATTGGCCCGGTTACTTCGCTCATAGCAACACGTGTTGCCTCTAAAGGCGAAAGCCCTTGTTCTATATTTCGCTCTACATTTTCAACAACAACTATCGCATCATCAACTACAATACCAATTGCCAGTACCAAGCCAAACAGCGAAAGTGTATTAATAGACACGCCTAGCCATTGCATTACAGCAAACGTACCAATTAATGATACAGGCACTGCAATCAGTGGAATAATAGATGCGCGCCATGTTTGTAAAAATACAATTACAACAATAACAACTAATACTATTGCCTCTAGCAATGTAGCAATTACCGCATCAATTGAACCACGTACAAACACAGTGGGGTCATATACAATGTCGTACTCAACACCCGCTGGGAAATCTTCTGACAAACGCGCCATGGTCTCGCGTACTTGATCAGAGAGCTCAATCGCATTTGAACCTGGGCGTTGAAAAATAGGCATTGCAAGTGCTGGCTGGTTATCCATTTCAGCGCGAAGTGCGTACGTATCTAGACCTAAATCTACACGTGCTACATCAGATAAGCGTGTTAACTGACCATCGTCACCTACTTTAATAATAACGTTTTCAAATTCTTCAACGCTATTTAAACGCCCTTTTACGTTTAATAAAATTTGAAATTGGCTGTTGTTAGAAATTGGCTGTGCACCTAAGCTACCCGCGGCAACTTGCTGATTTTGCGAGCGCAAAGCGGCCACAACATCCGTTGCAGTAAGCTCACGGGCTGCTAATGCATCTGGGTTTAGCCACACGCGCATTGAATATTTGCCACCACCAAATAATTGAATGTCGCCTACACCTGGTAAACGGGCAATCTCGTCTTTAATATGAATGTCGGCATAGTTAGATAAGTACGCTGTGTCGTGCGTTTTTTCAGGCGAATATAAATGCACCACCATGGTTAAATCGGGTGATGATTTTTCGGCTACTACACCTAAGCGCTGCACCTCTTCGGGCAAACGTGGTAATGCACTGTTTACACGGTTTTGTACTTGTACTTGTGCACGGTCTAGGTCGGTGCCTAATGCAAACGTTACCGTAAGTGTCATACGGCCATCGCTGGTGCCTTGAGAAAACATATACAGCATGTTTTCGGTACCATTGATTTCTTGCTCAAGCGGCGTTGCCACAGTTTGCGCAATAACGGTTGGGTTAGCACCTGGGTAATTTGCTGTTACCACAACAGTAGGTGGCACAACCTCTGGGTATTCACTTACAGGAAGTTGAAACAGTGAAATACCACCAGCAATTAAAATAACCAACGACAGCATGGCTGCAAAAATTGGTCGCTGAATAAAAAAGTGTGAAAATTTCATCAATAAACCTTATTGCTTAGCCATTAGCTGCGCGTTGTCGTTTGACAATGTAAAAGCCACGCCGCTTGTATCAATTGTTACTGTATTTGGCGAAATTGGCATACCTGGGCCTACACGTGCAGGGCCATTTACTGCAATAATATCGCCTTCGTTTAGGCCAGCAGTAACAGCACGTAACGCACCATAGCGCTCGCCTACTTCTATTAATTTGTATTCAAGCACGTTGTTTTCGCCAACGGTTAATACAAAGCGATTTTTTAAATCGGTACCAATAGCACGCTCAGGAATAATTACTTTTTCGCTCACTTCGTTTGCTGCCAATTTAACGCGAGCAAAGGAACCTGCACGTAGTTGATTGTTGTCTTGTTCAAATACCGCACGTACACGTAAAGTACCCGTTGCTGAATTAATTTGGTTATCAATAAAATTAATATAGCCTTGGTAAGCAAACTCTTTTTGCCCTACTTTTTGCATAACAACTGTTTGGCGGCTTTGCGCGGTTACATCGTTAAAGGCGCTATTCCAAGTACGCTCATCAACATCAAAGTAGGCATACATTGCTTTATTAGAAACAATTGACGTTAATACACTTTGGCCCGCTAATACGTTATTACCTTTGGTAATATTTGCGCGTGAGATAACACCATCAATTGGCGAAACCACTGAAGTAAATTCTAAATCGAGCTTTGCAGAGGTAAGCTGTGCTTGCAGCGCTGCAAGTTGTGCTTCGCGCTGACGAAGCGTTGAGGTACGCGCCTGTGCTTGTTCTGTTGAAATAGCTTTACGCTCTAATAAGCGCACTGCTCGTTTGTCTTCACTTTTTGCTTGCTCAAGTGCTGCTTCTGCGCTGTGTATTTGCGCTTCTAGGCTTGCTACAACCGCTGCAAAAGGGCGCTCATCAAGTTGAAACAACACATCGCCTTGCTTAACAACATCACCTTCTTTAAATTCAATGCTATCAATCACCCCAGATACACGCGGCATCAGCGCAACTTCTTGCGGCGATTCTAAACGCGTGGTGTAAGTGTGCCAGCTTTGTACTGGTTTAATTAAAACTTGTGCTACATCGATAGGTTGTAATTGTTGTTGCTGCGCATTTGGTGCGCTCTCATCGGCACAGCCCGCTAAGGATAGAGTTGCCGCAGCTAATGCAGCAGCAATTAAATGTTTATTCATGAAGACGCTCCTTTATTTATTTACCTGGCATGTTACGGACTATACTTGCGGACAAAAACCATAGATTTATAAATTCATTAATGCCAAAATGGCATCAATAACATTTATTGGGTGAACATAATGGATACAACAAGCCGGCTTTTAATGCTGCTTGAAGTGGTAGAACAAGGCTCTTTTGCCAAAGCTGCAGAAATAAGAAACATAGACCGCTCTGTTATATCTAAACAAATCAGTCGATTAGAGGACGAGCTAGGCGTTAGGTTATTAAACCGCACCACCCGTTCGTTTTCGTTAACGGCGGCGGGCGCAGAAATGATAAAAAAAGCGTCAGAGCTAAGAGAGTTACTTGGTGAAACCGTACGTATGGCCGAAAACTACCACCTAGAGCCACGCGGTGTGCTAAAGGTTACCTCGTCAACATTAATTGGTCGGCGTTATTTACAACCTGTGCTAAACGACTTCCAAAAACGTTTTCCACAAGTAGAAGTAGAGCTACGTTTAGACGATAGGCTAGTTGATATTGTATCTGAAGGGTTTGATTTAGCATTTAGAATTGGTGAGCCTAAAGACTCCTCGTTAATTGCCCGTAAAATTGCCCGTAATAGGCTGCTTATTGTAGCCGCCCCTGAATTTATAAAAACCTATGGTATGCCACAAACCATAGAAGAGCTGGCGGAGTTACCCGCGGCGAGTTATGCAAGTAACGCTATGCGCGTAGAAACCATAGATTACTACGATAGTAAAGGTGAGCCGTGCGAGCTAAAAATAAAAAGCGTGTACAGAGCAAACGACGCAGAAGTACTGCTAATGAAAGCTATTTCAGGGACTACCTACTTTGTTGCGCCAGCATTTATTATCGATAAAGAAATTACACAAGGTCAATTAGTGCCCATTTTAACGGATGTTAAGTTAAAAGAGTTTAGCCATATGTATGCGGTGTACCCACACAGAGACTTACCAGTAAGAACACGTTTATTTTTTGATGCAGTAAGAGAATACCTAGGTAAAGACAAACCAATTTGGGAAAACAACATCCCAAATTTTGAGCAAATGTACTAGCCTCGTACTTAGGCTATTTGAGGCTTTTCAATCAGGTTGGCATTTGCTTGAAAGTACACTTTATTGCGGCCATATTCTTTTGCTTTATACAGTTGTTTATCTGCTTTAATTACAAACTTTTCAAGCGTGTCGCCTTGGCGATACTTAACAACGCCGATACTGGCAGTTACATTTATTTTTAGTCCATCAATCTCAAATGCCGAATTGTTGAGTTTTTCTCTTATGGTTTCAGCCATTGCCAATGCATCACTTTGTGACGCAAAAGAATGTAGTAAAGCAAACTCTTCCCCGCCTACTCTAAATACATACCCTTTTGCCAATACAACCCGTAATAAAGTGGCGACTTCAATCAGCACTTTATCCCCTACTGCGTGGCCATGGGTGTCGTTAACCTGTTTAAAAAAGTCTAGGTCGAGTAAAAACAAATAAAGTTGCGACTTATCTTTAAGCTCTACTGCAAAGTAATGGTTCATTGATAAACGGTTCGCAGCCCCGGTAAGTGGGTCTAACAAGGCCAGATTTTTCAGCCGCTTAGACGATAGAGCGCGGCTGCCTTCAAATACATGAGAAATGGCCCAAATGCTGATATAAACAAAGGCAAGATTTAAACTGAAGTTAAGCGTTGTTAGAGGAAGTTGCGATGCTTTGGTTAATAATATGGCTCCCTGGAGTACAAACAACAAAGCCGATAATACAATGCCATAGCGCTTACCTAACAGTAGGTAATACAACACAGGTAACGCAAACGACCACACATACAAACCATTTATTGGCTTTGCTAAATAATTACCTAATACAATAACTAAGGTGACAAATATGCACATAACAACAGATTGCCATACTTCTAGCGCATGCGTGTTTAAGCGGTGGTAGGTGTAGGCACAAAATACAGTGAGCGCTATTTCTAAATAGCCTAATAACGCAAAGTTATTTAAAAAAATATTAAACGCAGCAAAAAACAATGAGACAAAACCAAAACACAAGCACATCCATTTCAGAACGTTTCTTCTTAATGATTTAGTACTACTAAGTGCTGCTATATCCATTCAAAAAACTTAAAATAATAAAAAATTCAGTGTAACCCTAAAATTAAATATAACAAGTAGCTAAATAGGTAAAAACAGTCATTTTATTAAACTATGCAGCGAAAACAGCAAAATCAGTAGCGAATTACACTACACTTACGCCTTTACCCGCCTAACATAGATAAGTTTGTAGTGACCCCGGTGTTACCTTGGTGCAATAAGTGCGTTGGTTTTTTTGTTTTTATGTAACGCGCTAACTGATCAATTAATGCCTGATTAGTGTTATCACTCATGTATTCTCTAAGAGATATACCCTGCTCAGAAAACAAACATAAATGCAGTTTCCCCAGTGATGAAATTCTTAACCTGTTGCAGGTAGCACAAAAGTCATTACTGTAAGGCATTATTAACCCTATTTTGCCTAAATAATCAGGGTGGTAAAACTCTTGCGCAGGCCCCGCTGTTACATCGCGTATAATGGGTTGCCAACCAGCGCGAAGCAACTGCTCTTTTATGGATTGCCCCGATATATGGTTAGCATCAAAAAATGCTTTATTGTCGTTTGTTTGCATTAACTCAATAAAGCGCATCGTTACGGGTCTGTGCTTTAAATACGCTAAAAAAGGTTCAAGGGCACGGCCATTGTACTGTTTCATTAGTACGCTGTTTATTTTTACTGAATCTAAGCCGCTCTCTAGGGCCGTGTCTATGCCTTGCATAACCGTGGCAAACTTATCGTTGCCGGTAATGGTATTAAACATACGTGGGTCTAGGCTGTCGATGCTAACATTTATTGCATTGAGCCCTGCGTGTGCCCAATCTTTAACATGTTTATGCATTGAGTAACCATTTGTAGTGGCGGCTATTTTGGTAATACCTTGAGTGTCTTTTGCCGCACGAATTACATCTATAAAATCTTTTCTGAGGGTTGGCTCACCGCCAGTAATGCGTAACTTTGATATGCCATGATGAGCAAAGGCGTTTACTGTATTGCTAATTTCGTTAAGAGAAAGGAAGTCTCGGTCGTGATCGCATTGATAACCATCCGGTAAGCAATACACACACTTAAAATTACATACATCAGTAATAGATAAACGTAGATAACTAAATTTTCGCCCTGCTGGGTCGACTAGCATAAAAAAGCCTTTAACATTTTAATAATTCATCGCTAAGTTCAAAGCGCGCAAAGCCTGTGCCTTACGCACTTTGTTAGCACTTAACTAGGCCGAAAGACCTGCTTTAAGCTCATTGGGTTTCATGGGTAAATTACGTAACCGTACACCGACTGCATTAAATACCGCATTTCCAATAGCTGGCGCAACCCCAATTACTCCAGGCTCACCTAAGCCCATTGGAAACTCATCACTTTGTACAAACTCTATGTCCATATCGGGCACATCTTGCATTCTAAGTGGTAAGTAAGTGTTAAAGTTAGTGGCTGCTACTTGTCCGTTTTGGTAATTATTTGATTCATGTAACGCAAGGCTTGTGCCCCACAATAACGAACCTTCAAGCTGGGCTAGTGCACCATCAGGGTGAACAATTAAACCAGCATCTACCACGGCGTAAAGCTTTTTAAGCGTAATTTTGCCATCGCTTTTATTTACGTGCACATGGGCTGCTGTGGCAATCCACGCTGGCATATTACGCTCTTGGCCTGAACTTACTGAAAAACCAATGCCTTCATTTTCACCCAGCTTAACATTTGCGACCTTCGCTGACACTTTTTTAAGTACCGCATTTAAGCGCAGCGCTCCGCCTACGCTTTCAGGGGCTTTACCTGCTTGTTTACCTTTGCCATCGAGCATTGATAAACGAAACTCAACCGGATCAATCCCTTGTTTGTGCGCTATTTCGTCGATAAAAGACTCTAAGCTCCATGCTATCCAGCCAGGGCCTACCGAGCGAAGCCAACCAGGGGTAAATGTGCTTTGCGCTAATTCGTTATTAATTGCGCGGGCACGGTGGTTATCCATGCTGTACCAGTGATCGGCTCCAGAGGCTGAAAATGCATCAAACTTACCTTTGCCATCAACCCCTGGTGATAAAAAGCCAGGTGCCATTGCTTTTGTTGGCCAACCTGCTGCAAAAGCATGCTCCATTGCACTAAGCTCGCCTTTTTCATTAAACGAAGCTGTTAATTTAGCTGTAGAGGCTGAGCGTGATTGATCAAATAAGCTATCGTCTGCGCGCGTAAATACCAGTTTTACGGGTTTACCAATCGCTTTCGCTGTTAATGCTGCAGGCACAGTCCAATCACCAAACAAGCGACGCCCAAATCCACCGCCTAAATAATAAGGACGAATAATAACGTTATTTTGTTCAACCTCTAACGCCTTGGCCAATGCAGGTAGTGTTAAAGACTGCCACTGATTACCGGTGTGGATAATCCACTTGTCTTGTTTAAACTCTGCCAACGCGTTAAGCGGCTCTAATTGATAATGGCTTGCTGTTGCTGTGGTGTATAGTGACTCAAGAGACTGCGTTGCATCAGCCTGCATTTTAGCGGTATCACCTTCATTAACAAATAAGGTACCAGCGTTGCTATCGTTACATAATTTTTCGCCCAGGGATTGAATATCGGCCTCTGTAACATTAGCTGTTTGCCCTTTTTTATAGGTAACTTTTAGCGCATCTACCGCTTTAATAGCACTGGGGTAATTGTCAGCTAAAACCACCACCCAGCCTTGTACGGTATTACTCGGGTCGTTTAAAATCTCAAACCCTTTATATCCTTTTATTGCTTTTGCAGCGCTATCGTCCACCTGTGTCACTTCACTACCATAGCGTGTTGGTGGGATCACAGGGCGCGCATACACCATGCCTTCAAGCTCTACATCTATACCGTATACGGCAGTACCATTTGTTTTTGCCGGAATATCAAGCGCTTTAAAGTCTTGTTTTAAACCCGTTAAGTGGCGCTTGTTGGCAGGCTTTAACGGCAGTTTTGCAACTTCTTCACTGCTAAAGGTACGGTTAAACTCACGATTTTTAACAATATCGGCATAACTGAGCGATTTATCGCCTGCAATTATGTGCCCTTTGCTGGCGTGGCACTGCTCAGGTTTAACCCCAAGCATATTAGCCCCTGCATCTATAAGGGCTATACGCCCCGCAGCGCCAGCTTGTGAAAGCGGCTTAAAGCTTTGAAACACCGACCATGAGCCACCTGTAACCATGTAGCCCCACTTTTCGTGCGTATCTACATACGTGATTGACACTTTATCCCAGTCGCACTCAAGCTCATCTGCCACAATACGCGCTAAGGCGGTGCCTACGTGTTGGCCCATTTCAGCTTTGGCAATACTAACGACTACTTCACCTTGCTGGTTCATAGTCCACCAAATTGTCGGTGAAAACGATTGTTGTGCAATCGACTCTTTGGCGCTAAGTTCCCCGGAAAATATTGCCGGGGCAAATGCCATAACCAGGCCAGCAGTTGCTGTACTAATCATAAAAGAGCGACGGTTTAAGTCTACGGTTTCGGTATTTTTTTGAAATAGTTTTTTCATTGTCGGCTCCAGTTACACGTCTAGCTCTTTGGGGTTAAACATTTGTACTGCACTTTGCGATTCATCAGCTGCACGTTGTATAGCTGATTTAATACGCTTGTACGCCATACAGCGGCAGTAGTTGCCATTCATATGATTTACTATTTCTTGATCTGTTGGATTTGGATTGTCAGCTAATAACGTAGCTGCTTGCATAATTTGCCCAGATTGACAGTAACCACACTGAGGTACTTGCTCATCGACCCACGCTTTTTGCAGCGGGTGCGCGTTGTTAAGCCCTTCAATGGTCGTAATGTTTTTTCCTGCCACTGCGCCCACGGGTAATACACACGAGCGCGTTGCTTGCCCATCTAGATGCACTGTACATGCACCGCACATAGCAATACCACAACCAAACTTAGTTCCTTTTAACCCTATTTCATCGCGAATAACCCACAGCAAAGGTGTATCTGCACTTGCTTGCGATTTAACCTCTTTGCCATTAACTGTAAACGTCACCATAGCTTGCCCCTTGATTAAGCCTAAATAAAATTAAAGTAACGCATGACCCATACACGTTACTTTTTATACCACCGTACGTTGAAACTATTACGCTTTGCATTGCAGCGCACATTTAAAATGCGCACTGGCATAACTGTTAAAAATTTAATCTCGTTTTGAACGTTTAACCTAAAGTTTAGGCTATATTTTTTAGTTTATTCGCTTACAGTTAGGTTGTTGTTATTATTAATAAACTGCTTTAATTGCTGTTGAGTGTCGATATCTGTGCTTGCCTGCTTAAGTAAAATAGTATTAACGTCAACCTGTGTATCGCGCAGCAAATGTTGAGCGCCTTTATCGCAATTTAGCGCTGCTAGAGTTTTAAAATCACAGGCAGGAAATACAGCAGGTACGCCAATGCGCTCGCCATAATCAGCGCACCAGCGCGAGGGGTTGCTGTTAAAATGAGTAATTAAAGTATTTATGTGTGTAGCACTAAGCTCAACCTGATCCGCCAGCATAAATAAAATCCCCTCTAATGAGTGCGCCTTACTTATAGTGTGTGTTGCCAGCGCTATGGATTTTCCTAAGCCTATTTGCCAGTGTGGGTTATGCAGTATTTCTACATTTTTGTAGCTATGTAACGCGTGTTCAATTTGCGCATGCCAAGCACCGCTAATAACGTATATGGGTAATGTGTTATCACCTTGTAAGGTATCTACGGCGCGGCAAATCATTGGTTTATTACCTACATCGGCTATAAGCTTACAGCCGTTAAAGCGCGACGATTGCCCAGCGGCTAAAATAACCTTTGCTATGCGCACCTTAGTTGCCCCAATTACTTAACGATGTAGCATCTTTATTAGCAAATACTGCATGAATTTCGCTAATGAGCGATAAAGCTATGCTCTCTGGCGAGTCGCCTCCCAAATTAAGCCCAACAGGACCAAATACAGGCGCTACTACCTTATTTACCGTTGTATTTGCATGTTCAAACACTTGCGCTCGGCGATGTGCAGGCCCCAGTAGCCCCATGTACTTTAGTTGGCTTTGCTCAAGTGCGGCTAACGCCTGTGAGTCAAGCTCTACACTGTGGGCCATTAAAACAGCGGCATCCACTTTGTGCTGTTCGCAAAATTGTTTAAGCTGCGTAGCTGGGCAACGCAAAATATTATCGGCCTGCTTAAAGTAGTCTCTTTTAGCATTTGCAGCTCGGCTATCCCATACACTTACCATCCACCCGAGTTGTTTAGCAAACGCGTATACTGGTATCGCATCAGCGCCACCGCCAACAATTAATAAATGTGCGCTGGGGTAAATAGCCACTTCTAAACGTTGAACTTTATCTTGCTCTAAAAGCGCTGCTTTGCGGTTTAAAGATAAGTTGTGCTGCTGCGCCACGGTTTTAAAAACGCCTGACCCCTTTGCCACCAAAGGTTTAATTTGCTGTGTGTAGTGCCCCGGTTGCTTATTTTTGAGCGCATTAAACATGCTATCTAATTGTAAGTATTCGTTTTCACTATTAACGCTTTGCAAAATAATATGCACTACACCACCACAGCCAATTCCTAGCTGAAATGTTAAGTCGTCTTCATCGGTTGCATCGTAGGTAATAGTTTTAGAGTGTAATGAGGTCATAACCTGTTTGGCGTGGCGCTGAATATCAGCCTCTAAACAGCCACCCGAAAGCATACCTAAGCGCTGGCCAAGGCTTGAAATAAGCATCATCGCGCCCAATTTTCGATAGCTAGACCCTTCAATTTGGTACAAGGTTGCTAGCACCCATTGTTGTTCATCACGAAGCGGATACCACGTATTGAGCATTCCTTTTAAATCAGTAACCATAAACTGCAGCCCTTACAAACCTTAATATGCGCGCGTTTTAATTATCACCAAGGTGTCGCTTTGCTTCATTTGTTAGATATAACGAGGATAATCAAGCAACAAATAAGCAAGAAGCGTACGTGATATATTTTAAAATCGATCAGATAGGACGTTATTAAATATGAAATATTATCTTAGCATTTATCGAGGGCGAGGTGACCTGTGTGGATTGAAATTTTTCACTCTAGGTGCAATTAAATCGCCTTCAAAGGCTTTGCCCTGACTAAAAACCAAACGCCCTGTTGTAAATTCATCCACCGCAGTACGCCTCGCGCTAACTTCCTTAATAAGCGTAAAATTTATAAAAAGTTACATATGCTTAATCAGCAAACAATACGTTAGCTTTTTGGCTAATGTGAGCCTTGGCTTAAATAAGCATTAATCTTCAATTAAATCGGTGAGCGTATTAATCAGCTCATCAAACTCATCATTTACACTCTCGCGTTGCTGCTCACTCAAGTTGGTATTTAGCTCAATAAGTAGGTTTACATAGAGCGCTAAGTTTGCATCATTACTGGCTAATAGCTCTTCGCTCATATACGCTTCTCGCTGAGTAATTACATAGCTTAATTGTTTTACAAAGTCGGCCTCACTGAGCGCTTTATTTAAAAGTACTTGCTGCGCTGCATTTAAACGCGTTTGCTTGTACTGATGCCAAAGCAATGAAGAGTCATAATGAGTATTATTAGCTTGAGTAATAAGCTGCGTTTGCACAGGGGTTAACTTTCCTAGCCATTGTTTGTAGTAATCGAGCTGTCTTTCTAGGCGCTCGCTTTTACGCTCCTGCGCTGTTAATTCATTAAACTCTTCGTATTCTTCGTTAATTTGCGTTTGGATATTAGCAATAAGCTCTTCGCGCTGCGCATAAGAAAGCGTAAGCCCTAACTGCGCGAGCGGTATATGCGCGTGTTCAAGAATGTTTTGAAAATGAGCTCTGGCCAATACCACTTGCGACTTTAGTTGCTGATAGTCTAACTGCTGATTAAATAACCCTTTTAAATTTAGGATATCTTGCTTGTAGGCGGGTAATTGCGTGGTGCGGTGCCACTGCTGGGTTGTGTTAATAATATTTTTAAGTTGCTTGTTTTGCTGCTTATTTAGGTCAATGTAGTCATCTACCCAAAACGACGAAAGCCACGTTAAGTTATTATAAGTAAACGAAGTCGAACAACTACACAAAAATAGCAGACTGAGCGCAATGGCTACGCGCGAAACTTTTATATTTTTTATTTTAAACATGAAATCCTCAACTAACGCTTTCTCTCAAACTCTCACATAAATACGCAAAGATGTTAATTTATTTTAATTGATAATAATTATTATTTACTGTTGACACATCATCAAATCTAAATAATAATTAATCGCATAAACAAAGTGTAACGACCTCAGTGCCCAAGGAAGAAATACAGCATGGATGCTGACATTTTGTTTTAAGCGCGTGACTGCTTAATGGCTATTATTTACTCGACCCAAGTAATAGCATAAAAGTTCATCTCTACTTGCTACATTGCTCATATTAGTGACGGTTAATATGACATTAAAAGCGCAGGCCTTGGCTTGCGCTTTTTTACTGCTTTAAATTTTCTGTAATATCTGTATCTTACGCTTATAAACAGCGCATTATTAGCAATATAATTGCTTATTTAAGCTATAATTACCACAACAGCTTGGCTAAGTGTTAAACGAGCATATAATCACCAAAGCGTTAGTATTTCACTTAACCCCAAGCACTTGCACCATTTTATACGTGGCTATTAAATAGTAAGTACAAAGTGTTGCAATAAAACAGGTTTTTATACATACACATTGCAACTATTACCTATTGGAGACATGGCTATGTCACAGTTTAATTTAAAAGCGTTAATACTCACTGGCGTTTTGCTTTCAAGCCCATTTGCACATGCAACTCTTGAAGACGGTATAAGAGCTGCCAACGAAGGCGAGTTTGCGACGGCACTAAAAGAATTTGAATATTTAGCTGATAAAGGCTTTGCCCCTGGTATTTACGAACTAGGTAAACTTTACGAGGGCGGCTATGGTGTTACACGCGATTACTTTAAGGCGGCAGAGCTTTATAAAGAAGGCGTTAAAAAAAATCACGCTGACTCAATGTTTGCGCTAGCGGTTTTATACGATGAAGGCAAAGGCGTAAAGCTTGATAAGCAAATGGCGGTTACGTTATTTGAAAAAGCAGCGAAAAAAAACCTCCCCGCCGCACAATTTAATTTAGGTGTTATGTATGCAAATGGCGAGGGCGTAACGCGCGATTATAAACAAGCCAGAACATGGTACGAAAAAGCCGCTGCTAATAACTACTCACTGGCGCAATTTAATCTGGCGCTCATGTATTTTGAAGGCCTAGGCATGCCAAAAGACTTAGAGAAGTCGTATGTGTGGAATACCATTGCAGAATACAACGGCAACATGCAAGCAAGCCATAGCCGTAAGCTAGATGAGCGTAAAATGCTACCTAAAGAAATAGAAGAAGCAAAAGAAAAAGCCGACAAAATCTACGAAAAAATACTCGCAGGCACGTACGCCGGTGAAGGTCGCTTATTTTAAATTTCGCCTAGCTAAACCTGAGCGTTACACAAGGGCAAATGCATCTCGCATTTGCCCTTTTTTATATCAATTTACTTAATATATAAAAATTTAAGCAACTTAATAATAAGTTTGCTCTGTTTGAGTAAAAGCGCGGTACGCGGGTTAAACGTGCTAGACACCAAGGTGTTTTTTGCATGACTAAAGGTTAAAAACCCTTCTTTACCATGATAATGCCCCATTCCTGAATGCCCAACGCCACCGAATGGCACATCGTCTGCTGTCACCTGCACTAAGGCATCGTTTACAGCAACTGTACCACTTAATGTTTGCTCCATGATGTAATCTTGAGCGTGCTTATCTTGGCCTAAAATATATAGCGCTAAAGGGTGATTATGCGCTTTTATGTAGCTTATTGCCTCATCGAGCTTTTCGTAGGTTTTAATAGGCAAAATGGGGCCAAATAACTCATCTTGCATTAGCGTCATATCATCGCTAGGCGCGGTAACAATATGCAAACCCATTCTATGCTTTTGCTTGTCTTGCTGGTTTTGATCTAGCGGCTTAATAACTTGCGCACCTAACTGCTGTGCTTGTGTTAAATACCCTTCTAAGCGAGTGTAATGCGCATCGCTAATAATTGACGTTAAGTTTTTGCCTTCAACCCCGTCATTAAAGTGCTTTTTATAAAGCTCACACAATTGCTGCACCAGCTGATGCTCAAGGGCCTTAGGCACAAATACATAATCTGGGGCTACACAAATTTGCCCCGCATTAGCCATTTTACCAAACAATAATGTTTGCGCTGCTTTTTTAATATTAGCTTGCTCAGTAATGATCACCGGTGACTTACCACCAAGCTCCAAGGTAACAGGAGTTAAATTTTCACTGGCCGCTTTCATAACCAGCTTGCCCACTGACGTTGAGCCAGTAAACAGTAGATGTGCAAATGGCAGTGCAGAAAACTCACTCGCTACATCGCTTGCCCCTAACAGCACTTTACAATGCGCTTGTAGCTCGTCTGCAAATATTTTTTCGATGACTGCATTAGTATGCGGGGTAAATTCGCTGAGCTTAAGCATAACTCTATTACCCGCAGCAATGGCGGTAATAACAGGCACTAATGCCAACTGTATGGGGTAATTCCATGGTGCAATCACGCCAACTACACCAAGTGGCTGGTAAGTCACACTCACTTTTGATGGCCACAAACTTAAGCTAGTTGAGCGCTTACTGGGTTTTGCCCATTTTGGCAATTTTTTGATAATGTGCGCTAAGCCCTGAACCGTTGGCAGAATATCGCCAAGTAACGTATCGAACGCGGTTCTGTAGCCAAAGTCTTTTGATGCTGCATCGATAAGCGCTTGTTCATTACTAACAATGCGTTTGTGCAACGTTTTTAATAATACGATACGCTTATCTATCGGGAGGTACGACTGGGCTAAAAAGCTATTTTGCAGCTCATTAAACGTATCGCTGAGTGACGATGTGTGTGTGCTATCAGTATCCAAAGGTGCTACTCGTGTATCATTTTGCTACGACTATAACGCCGTTCTGATTTTCGAGCAATAACACTAACTATCTAAAAATTACCGTTTTTGTAGGAACAAATAGCCACAATTAATCACTACTCGCTCAATAATTTAGCCCTTAAATTACTTTTATTTAGCTCGTTAGCGGCTCACAAGGAAGCGTAATAATAAATTTAGCGCCGCCTTGCTCGCGGTTCTGTGCGCTTAGCGTGCCATTAAGCGCGCTAATAATTTGCTTAGAAATACACAACCCAAGCCCTAGCCCATCAACCGATTTAGTACTGTAGAAAGGCTCAAAAATAGTGTCTATATCGTGCACTTCTATACCCGGACCGGTATCTTCAATACACAGTTGCACACTATTATTTAGATAATTGGCACTAATACTCAGCTCGCGAGTAATACACCCTTGCATTGCTTGGCTGGCATTCGATATTAAGTTAACTAACACTTCTTCAAGGGCCGCTTTATCTGCTAACACGTTTAATTGGCTGTCAATTTTAGGCGCTAAAACACTTATATTGTCCTGCTTTAGCTGGTTTTTATTAATCTCAAGTGCCTTGGCTACTGATTCACTTAATGGCACTTCGCTAATAATCGTTTTTGCAGAATCAGAAAAATAATTTAGCTGTGCAACTATCTTATGCACTCTTGCTACTAAGGATTCAATAAACTGTAAATTTTCGTTTAGGGCTTCAAACTTTCCTTTAGCTAGCAAGCGCTTAGCACTGGCTAAGTAAGTATTAATGGTATTAAGCGGGTGATTAATTTCGTGGTTAAAGCCCATGCTAAGCTGGCCAATTGTTGCAAGCTTAGTTGATTGTACAAGCGCATCTTGCTGTGCTTTAAAAGCATTGGTACGTGCACTAATTTCCTGACTGACACTGTGATGGGAATAAACCAGCTTTTTAACGACAACAAAGCGCCTTAAAACAACATACCCTAGGGCAATAATAAGCGCATAAATTACCACAAAGCCAAATAACGCCGGTAATTGGGCAATATTAGCATTAGATACATTTACTAATACGGTAACCGATGCGTTCAAAAAACGTAATTTTTGCTCTACCGATAAATAGTTATGCTCATCAATTGTGCTAAACAGTAACCTTTGTGATGTGTAATTTGAATGGGCAATCAGCTTAGGTTGATAATCTAAATACGCTCGACGCTGAGCGATGTCTCGCCGATGAGTAATATCGAGTGTAGAAAACGTATTCAGGCGCCAATTTTCCATATCTGAAATAGCAATCACGCTATCTTCTAGCTGCACATAAAAGTGGCTGCCTTTGGCGGTATTTAAAAGCTCACGGTCACTTTCAAATTTGTTCACATTGACTTTTAAAACAACGACCCCTACCGCTTGATTATTGTTATAAATGGCTTGTGAAAAATAGATGCCTCGCTCTTTTGTACGCATACCTAGGGCAAAATACGCTACTTTTTCACCTGCAAATGCGCGCTTAAAATACGGTCTAAACGACAGATCGCTGCCTAAAAAATTATGATCGGCCTGCCAGTTACTGCTTGCAATCACAGCGCCTTGTTCATCAAGAATATAAATATCTGAGGCACCACTGGCTTGTTGTATATCAGCTAAGTAGTTATTAATCTTTTTTTCGTTATTTTGCGCCGCACCTAAAAAATCAATAACCTCATTGTTATAGGTGAGAAGCTGAGGAATTTTTGAAAAACGCGCAAGCTCAGCATCAATATAATGCTTTAACTGAGTTGCTTGCTGGGCTGCTTTTTGCTCGGCCTGATTATAATAATGAGTTCGGCCATAGCAAAACACGACCGACAATAGCACTATCAGTACAACAAAAGATAAAAGAAGTTTTTTAGAAAAGGAGAACATGCCCTAGCTCACAACAAAATAGCTATAAAATTTAAGGGCGCTAGTTTAACGGGTTATGGGCGCTAACAACAGAAACTTTGTGTTAACAAATACAATAAATCTTAATTTATTTATAAACTGCTGCAAGTCTGTACTGACTCGCAACAGTAAACATCATTAGCGGTACTAAAATTACGAGTTAGTGGCTAATTGAGGCTTATTTTTAGCGTACTTGTATAAGCCGATCAGTGAAGCTGCAATCCAGAAAATCTCAATTACAAAGCTTGCAAGGTTAAAGTTGTAACACAAACTTATTAACAGCAAAATTGCCCCTGTTAAATTCATTATGTTGTACAATAACCCCGTTGGGGATGCTTTATTAAGTTGTAATAAAAAGAATGCACCAACAACTAAGAAAGTACCCGCCATACCTACAATATCAAATAACAGTGCTATCACACGTTTATCCTTTGCTTAAAAAACCCAACTAACTGGCCCTATCCTTGGGGAGGGTGTTTTTCAATCATTGAAACAGCAAAACCGGGCGAGTATATCAGGCTTGCTTATTGGTACAAGGTCAATTGTCCGCCTTACTAAGCAGCAAATCTAAGTTTTTGTAGTTATTACATTTTTAAACGTATTGGGTTATTTAAAGGTAACCTTACCGCCAATTATTTTATAAGCTGGCGTACCGCGTATGATTGCTGGGCGCGCAAATGGGCGCTCGCATTGGGGGCAAATACACGGTGTAGTTGTGTAGTCTTGGGTTATTCGTTCTATAAAACACTTTACTAAAGCGCCTTTGCCGCCTTTTCTATATTTAAACAGCGCCGCTTTGCAAGCAGAGCAAAAAATATCGACTGTTTTAGTCGGCCCTTTTTTATTTGGCTTAGCCATACACTCCTTAACATATCTACGTAGATACAAAGCAGGCATTTTAGCAGTTAATAAATAAAAACGTTACAGAAGCTAGG
This sequence comes from Pseudoalteromonas sp. GABNS16E, assembly GCF_028598715.1. NCBI lineage: Bacteria > Pseudomonadati > Pseudomonadota > Gammaproteobacteria > Alteromonadales > Pseudoalteromonadaceae > Pseudoalteromonas > Pseudoalteromonas sp. GABNS16E. Next base: position 86,462 of record NZ_JAQREZ010000008.1, on the reverse strand, counting down.
CAAACTGCCTAATAAGCGGTGAAGAAAAACGCAGGGGATTAAATAATAGGTACGGCATAAAACGCCATAAAAGCGTTTCGCTAATCTCTAAAAAACAGGCGGTTTAATTGCGCTGATAACACATTCATATTAAATGGTTTAATAATAAACCCCGACACTTTTGCTTTAATAACTTGTTTTACTGTATCAGCGTTATCTTCGCACGTGACCATAATAACAGGTAAATCGACTAAGGCTTGGTCGTGGCGTATGTTATCGAGCAAGTTTACGCCGTCTACTTTAGGCATATGTAGGTCGGTTATTACTAAATCAAATTTTTGCTGACGCAGTATTTTTAACGCTTGTTGGCCGTCAGTTGCCTCCACAACATTTTTGTAATCAAGCTGCCTTAACATATTAATTAATACGTGGCGCATAAGTGGCATATCATCAACGACTAATATTTTCATAATTATCTTTATTGTATTGTAGCGCTTAGCTTAAAGGTGGCGCCTTATCTAGCGTACTTAGGGCCATACACCTATAATAAAACCCATTAATGTAAATTGTAATGTGTAATACCCTGCATTAATTATAAATAACTTGATTGGCCGCTGCTCATAAATGTAACTGAGCCCCAGCGAGCTACCTACCCAAAACAAACCGATGGCAAAACCTGTAAAGGCGCCCTCTCCCATTCCGGCCTCTTTACCTAAAAATAATGAAAGCACCACCGCCGACAAAAGTGCAAGTACCATACTGCCGCCAAAAATTAACGCAGGTTTTGCTGTTTGTAAATCAAGCTCCGTAAGGCCCGTACACTCTAACCAGGCATTTTTAAAAAAAGCGCTTGAATACCAAATACCGCCAAGCATAAAAGAGGAAAGCGCCGCCACAAGTACGGCAAAAAAATTAACATCAGTAAAATTCATACATACTGCCATAATGCATAGTGTACAAGGGTATTTTGACTGTAGTTAAAAATACCCTAAGCAGCAAATTATCGCCTTTAAAATTTGCGGTTTAGGGCGTGTTGGTTTTTGTGGAGGCTTTTAAAAATCGCCATAGGTGGCACGCGTTTGTGCCTTTAAATCGGTTGGCGAAAGCGCTACCTCAAGCCCTCGCTTACCTGCACTTACATACACTGTTTTAAAGGCCATAGCGCTTGAATGAATAAAAGTGGTTAGGCGCTTTTTTTGCCCAAGCGGGCTAACCCCTCCCAAGATATACCCTGTAGCGGCTTGTACCTTTGGCGCGCTTGCCATTGCGACCTTTTTAGCGTGACTCAGTTTGGCCAACTGCTTTAAATTTACTTGCTGGGATACCGGTGTAATGGCAACAATTAACTGCCCTTCATTGGTTTCAAGCACGAGGGTTTTAAATACCTGCTCACTGTTAAGGTTTAATTTTTCAACGGCTTCTTGGCCATAACGCGTTGTATTAGCATCGTGTTGATAACTGAGTACATCGTGAGGCACATTTTGTTTTTTCAGTAATTCTATTGCCGGGGTCATACAATTTAGCCACATTATTTTAAGCGCATTATTAATCTACAACAAGGGTTAATCATTTTGAAGAGTAACTTAATAGCAGATACGTAAAAAGCCTTTTATTGACGAGGGTATAGGTACAAAGGGTAAAGCAATGTGGGTCAATTGCCTAAGGCAACAAAATAGCTCAGTGAATTAATCGATTGAGTATACGCACTTTATAATATTGCTAAGTCGTGCCCAGTAAAATGGTTAAATCACATGAATTTGAGCCAAAAAAAACGGTGCATCAAGCACCGTTTTTTTTAGTTTTTACGATAACTAATTACTTAGTTAAATCGTCAAAAAACTTTTTAACGCCGTCAAAAAAGCCTTGCTCTTTAGGACGGTTTTTTGAGCTATCTTTGCCCATGCTCTCGTCTAACTCTTTAAGTAACTCGCGTTGACGCTCGTTTAAGTTAACTGGCGTTTCAATCACGACTTTACAAATTAAGTCACCTTGAGCACCACTACGTACAGATTTAACACCTTTGCCACGCATACGGAACATTTTTCCCGTTTGTGTTTCAGACGGTATTTTAAGTTTTGCACGGCCATCAAGCGTAGGCACTTCAATTTCGCCACCTAAACCTGCGGTAGTAAAGCTAATTGGCACTTCGCAGTACAAGTTATTCGCATCGCGTACAAAAATTGGGTGTTCGCGTACAGATACTTGCACGTATAAGTCGCCAGCTGGCGCTCCGTGCATACCCGCTTCGCCTTCACCGGTTAAACGAATACGATCGCCTGTATCTACGCCTGCTGGAATTTTAACTGACAACGTTTTCGTTTTCTCAACACGCCCTTGTCCGTGACACTTATCACATGGGTCTGAAATAATCTGACCTTGTCCCTGACACGTAGGACACGTTTGTTGAACAGCAAAGAAACCTTGGCGCATTTGTACTTGGCCAGCACCATGACACGTAGTACATGTTTTAGGCTTAGACCCCGCTTTTGCACCACTGCCATCACATGGCTTACAGCTAACCCATGTAGGTACTTTTATTTCTACTTCTTTACCACGGACCGCTTCTTCTAAGCTTAGGTCCATGTTGTAACGTAAATCTGATCCACGCTGTTGACGCGATTGACGACGGCCACCACCGCCACCAAAAATGTCACCGAACACATCACCAAAAATATCACCAAAATCGCCTTGACCACCACCGCCAAAGCCACCGTGACCGCCGCCACCGCCTTGTTCAAAGGCAGCATGGCCGTATTGGTCATACATTTGACGTTTTTGATCGTCGGTTAAAATCTCGTAAGCTTCTTTTACTTCTTTAAATTTAGTTTCGAGATCTTTATCACCGGCGGTACGATCTGGGTGATATTTCATCGCTAAGCGTTTATACGCTTTTTTTATGTCTCTCTCGCTTGCATCTTTGCTTACGCCGAGAACTTCGTAATAATCGCGTTTTGACATATCTATCACACTACTCTTTTCTATTTGCAGCTAGGCTGCGGGATAAACCGATAAATCACATCGATTTATCATGAAAATTTTAAACCTTAAATACATACAAAAGGCGCGACAAGCTGTAGCCTGCGCGCCTCAAAAGTTCATCCTACCCTAAAAACTTGAGCAAATCATGTTGTTTAGGCTAGTTAGAAGCTTAGCTGACAATTACTTGTCGTCTTTTACTTCTTCAAACTCAGCATCAACTACATCGTCGTCTTGCTTAGCAGACTGTTGTGGTTGCTCGCCTGCATCTGCGCCACCTTGTTGCGCTTTAGCTTGAGCGATTTCCATTAGCTTTTGAGTCTTTTCAGCAAGTGCTTGCGTTTTAGCTTCAATTTCTGCTTTGTCATCGCTCTTAATAGCTGCTTCAAGGTCAACAACAGCTGCTTCAATTGCATCTTTGTCTTCGCTTGGTAGTGCATCGCCAGCTTCTTCAATTTGCTTGCGAGTACCGTGTACCATTGCATCAGCTTGGTTACGAGTTGCTACTAGCTCTTCAAACTTTTTATCTTCTTCCGCGTTAGCTTCTGCATCACGAACCATTTTTTCTACTTCTTCATCGCTTAAGCCTGAAGACGCTTGAATCGTGATTTTTTGCTCTTTACCTGTATCTTTATCTTTCGCTGATACATGTAAGATACCATCCGCATCTACATCGAAAGTTACTTCGATTTGTGGAGTACCACGTTGTGCTGGACGAATACCTTCTAGGTTAAATTGACCTAGAGATTTGTTGTCGCTAGCACGCTTACGCTCACCTTGTAGTACGTGAATCGTAACGGCAGATTGGTTATCTTCTGCTGTAGAGAACGTTTGCGATTTCTTAGTAGGAATCGTTGTATTTTTCTCAATTAGCGCGGTCATTACCGAGCCCATCGTCTCAATACCTAGCGATAATGGAGACACGTCTAGTAATAGTACGTCTTTAACGTCACCTGCTAATACACCACCTTGAATTGCCGCGCCTACTGCTACAGCTTCATCAGGGTTAACATCTTTACGTGGCTCTTTACCAAAGAACTCAGCAACTGTTTTTTGTACTAGTGGCATACGTGTTTGACCACCTACTAAAATGATATCGTTAATATCATTTACAGATAAATCAGCATCCGCTAGAGCACGTTTAAGTGGCTCAATTGACTTAGTTACTAAGTCTTCAACTAATGACTCAAGTTTAGCACGCGTTAGTTTAACGTTCATGTGCTTAGGACCTGATGCATCGGCAGTTACGTACGGAAGGTTAACTTCTGTAGATTGTGCAGATGATAGTTCGATTTTCGCTTTTTCAGCCGCTTCTTTAACACGTTGCATAGCAAGCGGATCGTTTTGTAAATCGATACCTTGGTCTTTCTTGAACTCAGCTACTAAGTAGTTGATTACGCGGTTATCGAAATCTTCACCACCTAAGTGAGTGTCACCGTTTGTAGCAAGTACTTCAAATGTGTGCTCGCCTTCAACTTCATCAATTTCAATGATTGATAAATCGAAAGTACCACCACCTAAGTCGTATACTGCAACAACATTTTCACCTTTGTTTTTGTCCATGCCGTAAGCAAGGGCAGCAGCTGTTGGCTCATTGATGATACGTTTAACTTCAAGACCCGCAATACGACCAGCATCTTTTGTTGCTTGACGTTGTGAATCGTTAAAGTATGCAGGTACTGTGATTACAGCTTCAGTTACTTCTTCACCTAAGAAGTCTTCTGCTGTTTTCTTCATTTTTTTAAGTACTTCTGCAGAAATTTGTGGTGCAGCGCGTTTTTCACCGCCCGCTTCAACCCATGCATCGCCGTTATCAGCTTTGATGATTTTGAACGGCATAATACCGATATCGCGTTGTACTTCTTCGTCTTCAAAACGACGACCAATTAAACGCTTAATTGCAAATAACGTGTTAGTTGGGTTAGTAACCGCTTGACGCTTAGCAGGTTGACCTACTAGAGTCTCACCGTCTTGCGTGTAAGCAATAATAGACGGGGTTGTGCGATCGCCTTCCGCATTTTCAATAACACGTGCTTTATCACCATCAAGTACTGCAACACAAGAGTTTGTAGTACCTAAATCGATTCCAATAATTTTACCCATGAATCTTCTCCAACTTCAAATTCGTTAATACGTTCGATGACTAGTAAATAGGGATGCCACAAAGTTAATTCAACTGTAAAAATGAAAAAAAATTCATTTTTTGTAATTTATTTAACAAAAAACCTTAATAAAAGTAGGGTTTGATGTTTTTTACGCCAAATACACCTATTCAACACAACTAGTCTGACCAGTTGTTATGTGCTATATATGTCTGATAATGATAATTTCAAGGATATTAACGATGCATTTTGATGACTTATTAAAACAAGCCTCTGCTATTTCAAACTCTTCTTCCGCTTCGCTTGCCAATAACAGCAATACAATGGAGTTTCCTGCTAATTGGTGCCAAGGTAGAACCGCTTTTGGTGGCCTTTCTGCTGCACTACTTTATCAAGCAATCAGAAAACACATTGACCCAAGTAGACGATTACTGTCTTTGAGCACTAATTTTGTTGGGCCGCTGCTTGCCGACACACCTTTTTCATTGTCAGTTGAAATTTTACGCCAAGGTAAAAGCAGTACTCAGGTATTAGCTAAAGTGATTCAGAGTGAACAAGTGTGCGTTATTGTCCAAGCGTGCTTTGCTATTGATAGGCAATCGGGTGTTAATGTACCGGTTAGTAAAGAAATGGGATTAAAGCCTGTGGATGCACGTCATACATTGCCGTTTATTGAAGGGCAAATGCCTGAGTTTTTCCAACATGTTGATTTATGTCCGCAGCAAGGCGCTATGCCTTTTAGCGCTGCACAGACCTCGCATTTAGGCGGCTGGATGCGCTTTAAACATACCCCAGAGGCAATTACCGAAGCACATATAATAGCCCTTACCGATGCGTGGCCTCCTACATTATTACAAATGTTTAAACAGCCAGCTCCTGCAAGTAGCATGTCGTGGTATTTAGAATTTGTGCAAGAGCCAACGCTTACACCCGATGAATGGTTAGGCTTTGAAGCAATTACACATCATGCTAAAGGGGGTTATGGCTTAGAAGATGGCTGTATTTGGTCGCAATCGGGGGAGCTAATTGCTTTGACACGTCAAACCGTTGCTTTGTTTGATTAAGTACCGCTTAGCTTACTAATGAGCTTAGTGGTAACCACTCATTATTTGTTGATATTTTCCCTTTGCTTTTATAGTTAGCAGGCCTTTATCAAATGTTTTTTTCAGCACTGCGTTGTTAAAATAAGCAGGGCGTGGGGCTTTGGGAAAAATTGGGTGAATATTAACGGGTAATGAGTGCGCATAGTCATTGTTGTAGTAATGAAATATGCGCTCATCGAGGATAATTACATCCACCCAGTCTTTCATTAGCCTATCGACTTGCGCACGCTGATTGACTACTTCTTCATAACTTGCAAACTGAGCAACCCCTTTTGCAAATGGGGGTGGTAAATAAGCTGTCGCATGTTGAAATCCTAATACACTTTTATTGTTTAGCTCTTTTATAGTCTCAATAGTAAAGTTGCGCTTTTTAAGTGATACCGCCACATTTTTGTAACTCAATACTGGCTGACTAGGGTAAATACCTGCGCCGCGCTTTCCTGCGTAATTAAGCAGTATATCCACATTACCGCTATGCAGTTGCTGCTCGGCGCGCTTGTTAGACATGTAAATAACCACAATATTATCTAAGCCTTGCTCAATAAGTGCCGCTTTAATTATATTAAGTTGTATACCCGTATCTGTTTTTTCTATTACATAGGGAGGAATAGTCGCACTGGCAGCAATCACAATTGGCTGTTTTTGCCAAGCGGCAGACACTGGCGGGCTTATAAAAAAACAGCTAATAAAGCAAAGTAATAACAGTCTCACATCTATCCTTAACGTATTGTTATTGCGCTTAATGATGAATCGCGTTGTATTAATAACTTAAATATAGCAAAATTGCGTAAACATTCTTCTTTGATGGTTATAACTTGCAAACAATTTGCCCGTGCTGCGACCTAATAATTGATATACCCGCAATAGCCGATAAGCAAATGGCCGTGTGCCCGCATTGTCACCATAAGTTGTGCGAAGGCGATGTAAACAACGACAGTAAAGTAGTTGCGCTAAGTATTGGCTCATTACTAATGCTATTAAGCAGCATGTTTTACCCGTTTATTTCATTTAGTAGCAGCGGCATAACGCAAACCATCACCCTGCCTGATGCTGCCCGAATTTTATTTAATTACGACAGTGAGTTACTTGGCTTATTTATTGATTTTAGCATTATTGCGCTGCCAATGAGCTTACTGATCATTCTTATTCCTATGCATCTTGGGCTTTTGCAATCCTTGCCTGAGGCCATCGCTAGGCGATTGCTCAAGTTTACCTTGGCCCTTGAGCCGTGGATCATGTCTGAAATATTTTTAATTGGCGTGTTAGTAAGCATGGTTAAAATTATGTCGCTTGCCGACATTAGTTTTGGCACCAGCTTTTGGGCATATATTGGCTTTGTTATTATGTATATTGCGGCGCTTGCCCATTTAAATAAGCCGCGCTTATGGGCACATATTAAACCAGCAACAACACTTGAAGACGCAGCACATGCCAAACGCGCTATTGATCAAAACATTAAAGCTTGCCACGTATGCCATCAACTATGTAAAAGTAGTATTTGCCCGCGTTGTCACACTAAAGCCCATGTAAGAAACCCCAACAGTGTTCAAAAAGCAACGGCTTGGTTGGTGACTTCTGTACTGTGTTACATACCTGCAAACCTATTACCAATAATGCACACCACCAGCCTGGGTGATGTGTCACCGTCAACCTTAATTGGCGGCGTACTAACACTTTGGAAAAGTGGCTCCTACCCCATTGCTGCCATTATATTTTTGGCCAGCGTGGTGGTGCCACTGGCCAAAGCCTTTGTGCTGAGTTTTTTATGCATTATGGTGGCAAAACCTGCTAACAAGCACACAAAAGGCTATACTAAAATTTATCAACTTACTGAATTTATTGGCAAATGGTCAATGATCGATGTATTTGTTGTTGCTATACTCGTTGCCTTAGTGCAACTAGGCAACTTAATGTCAATTACCCCAGGGCTAGGCATTGTATTTTTTACTGTTATGGTAATATGCCAAATGATGGCTGCACATGCGTTTGATCCGCGCTTGTTGTGGGATACACCAAAAAACAAACATTCAGAGAATAAAGCATGACCGAAACGGCTAATGTAACAACAAAACCAAAAATTTCTGCTATTTGGATTATTCCACTGATAGCCTTATTAGTTGGTATATGGATGTTGTATCAATACCAAGCAAATGTAGGCCCTACTATTTATATAAAAATGCCCCACGCAGAGGGCATTATTGCAGGTAAAACAGAAATAAAAGTGCGCAGTGTTAAAATTGGTCAAATTGATGCTATACGCCTTTCTGACTCGCAAGATAGCGTTATTGCCCGCGCACAAATAGACAAAAACTATAATGAGCTCCTCACCGACGATGCCAAAATTTGGGTTGTTAAACCCCGTATAGACGAAACGGGCATTAGTGGTATGAGTACGCTTTTGTCGGGTGTTTATTTAGAGTTTTCACCGGGGGAGAGTAAAAAACTAAAAGAGCGTTTTGTATTACAAGACGAGCCAGCCCTTATTGGTAAAGATGTAAAAGGTGGGCGCTTTCAGTTACTCAGCTACAACGCTGAAGTGCTAGAGGTCAGCACTGGGATATTTTTTAAAAACTATAAAATAGGCCAAATAGAAACCGCTACTTTTGACTGGAAAAACCAAGCAATGAAGTACGGTATTTTTATTAACGAACCGTATCAAAACCTCATAACATTAAACTCTATATTTTGGGTTAATGCCGGCATTGAAATAGATTTGTCGGCCGATGGTATTAATATAAGTACCGGCTCATTAAGTAAACTTCTCAAAGGCGGTATTTCGGTTGGCTTGCCAGAGCAACAAGCCCCAGGCGACTTAGCCCAAGACGGCCACAACTTTTCGCTAAGCCAAAGCTACAAAGAAGCACTAGAAGAGCGCTTTTACGACTTTGATTACTACGTTATTGATTTTGAACAATCTATACGTGGCCTAAGACCCGGCGCGCCTGTGGAATATCGCGGCACCCGAATTGGTACCGTGGTAGAAGCCCCCGCTAACGTTATTGTTAATGGCAAACCTGCACATTTTAAAAACCATAATACGGCGGTGCCGGTACTGATTAAAATAGAGTATGGCCGTTTATATCACGATAGCGCAGCGGCCAAAGAGTTTTGGCAAAGTAGCCTAACCGGCTGGATAAAAAATGGTATGCGCGCTTCTTTAAAACCTGGCAACCTTTTAACTGGCGCAGTGTATGTAGATTTTGATATATACCCCGACGCACCAAAAGCGCATTTAGCAAAGCTTGCCCAGTATGATGTATTTCCGAGTATTTCTAGCGGCATTACGGTGCTTGCCGATCAGGTCTCGGATGTGCTTAACAAGGTAAACGATTTAAAAATTGAAGACAGCCTAGCGCAAATGCAGGCTACATTTAGCGACTACCAAGCGCTTGCTAATGAAATGCGTGCGTTATTAAGCCAAAAAGATACCCAAAACTTACCCGGCGACTTTAACCGTAACTTTGATAAAATGACCAAAAGTATGGAGCAGTTTGAAGTGACCATGCGTCAATTTGATAAAACCATGGCAAGTTATCAGGCCGGCTCTGAGTTTCATCATCAATTACAGCAAACCTTGCTTGAATTTAAACGCTTAAGTGAAGAAATTCAGCCGCTTACACGGGGTTTAAACGAACAACCTAATATGTTTATTTTTGATAAAGCACTCCCTGCTGATCCACAACCAAGGAAGCAATAATGAAACACTTATTTTTAGCCATAACCGTGTTAATTACCCTTGCAGGGTGCAGTGCGTCAATTCAAACCGCAACGCAGTATTATCAGTTTGAACAACCCATTGCTTCATCATCACGCCATGTAAAAGAAACTGATGCCCAATTAAGAGTGCAAACCGTGGCCCTTAGAGGCGCTTTAAATAATTTGGGCATAGCAATGAAAATTGATAGCAACCAAATTCATGCGGCAAATTACAACCTATGGGGTGAATCGCCCGATGTGATGCTAACCGCTACAGCGCAACAAACCCTTTTTAATGCAATGCCTAATTGGATGGTCATTAAGGGCTTACCAGTAATTACCGAGCTTGATCAGCAAACGTTTTACGAGCTTGAATATGAAGTGCACCACTTTAATGGTGATATGCAAGGCAACGCTGATATTTCTGGCCTGTGGCGCTTATATTACACCCACCCAGAAACCGGCCGCCGCCTAATTAGTGTGCATAATTTTTCGCATGTAGTTCCAATAGAAGATGACGGTTACGATGGCTTAGTGGCTACCCTTGAGCAAACTTGGCAAAACATAAACCTAAGCGTAGCAAAAGCCATAGAGCAAGCGCGACTTTAATAACCATATATAATTACGGCGGTTTTATCATTATTAATAACCGCCTTGCCTACCCTATTAAAACCTAACTTTAATAATACACCATGAGATGCGGTATTATTAGCTGCGCAGATAGCACTGACCTGTTTTATCCCAAGTGTGTGCCTATTTTGTAATAGCGCTTTGGCCGCTTCAAAAATATAACCGTTTTTCTCATAACGGGTTAACAAGGCAAAACCTAAATCTGGCAGTTGCAGTACATCGCGTTTATAAAAACCCACAACTCCTACTACTTCACCATTGTGTAAAGTAATAATATAAGGGCCAAACCCTTGGTGTTTATGGGCTGCCCTAAACGATTGCTCAATGTAGCGCTTGGCATCGCTGTGCGTATAAATGGCTTTATCGCCAATATATTTTATAAAATTTGGCTGATTCACCAAACTAAGTAACATGGCTGCATCGTGCTCATTTGCATAGCGCAATAATAAACGTTGGGTTTTAAATACGGCCTCCACGTTATCTCCTATAAAAAGTTATTTTGTACGTAAATTTTTATTGACTGAAATACAAAACCGGATTATTTTTGCGCCGATGTTTTTACAGGCACAACAATAGCGGCATGCTTCTCTTGCACCGTCTGGCGCCAAAGCCAACGCGTTTCCCTTTCGCTATTAATTTAACATAACAGCAAAGCACCCTACGCGGCAAAAGCAGTGACTTGGCACGTAATAACTATTACCTGCTTTGTTTTTGTTAAGCAATTTATTATTTAAATATGCTTTTAATTTTGTGAATCTTTAAATGCTTGAACCTTCTGCATTAAGTTTACTGCCACCAGCGGTGGTTGTGGTATTGGCTGTTGTTTTACGCCGCCCTATTTTATCTTTACTTATTGGCGCTTTAGTCGGCCTAGTAATAGCCGACCCAGCTCAGGTGCTTGCTAACTTTGCCAGCACGTCACTTAAAGTAATGACCGACGAAACCATAGGTTGGTTAATACTCGTGTGCGGAGGCTTTGGCGCTTTAATCGCTTTATTAGTGCGCACTGGCGGTGCATCGGCGTTTGGCAAATTAGCGCTAAAATACACTAAAGGTAAACGCTCTTCTTTGTTTATGACCTTTTGTTTAGGTGTGGTTATTTTTATTGATGACTATTTAAATGCGCTTACCGTTGGTGAAACGATGAAACGCATTACCGATAAATTTAAAGTTAGCCGAGAAATGCTTGCCTACGTTGTAGATTCAACAGCGGCACCTATTTGCGTACTTGTCCCTTTATCGACTTGGGCGGTATTTTTTGGCGGCTTGTTAGTCGATAACGGCATTGCCGAGGAAGGCAAAGGCATTGCGGTTTATATTCAAGCCATTCCTTATATGTTTTACGCCTGGTTTGCAGTATTGGTGGTTTTGTTAGTGGTACTGGGTGTAATACCTGCTATTGGGCCTATGAAAAAAGCCGAAAGGTTAGCACAAGTTGAGCAGGCCACTGTAGACCCTGCGCAATTTAGTGATATTCAAACAGCCGACGAATACGCTGTAAAAGCAGTAGAAGAAAGCTTTGAAGATGCCGACCCTAAAGGAAAATTGCACAACTTTTTACTGCCTATAATTTTACTAGTAGCCTTTACAGTTTACTTTGAAATAGATGTATATAAAGGCTTATTGGCAACTATGGCGGTAACGCTTCCTTTTTATGCACTACAAAAATTAATGAGCTTTAGCGAAATGATAGAGCGCATGCTTGATGGCTTTAAAAGCATGATACCGGCTATTGGCACTGTAATAGCCGCATTTATATTTAAAGATGTGTGCGACTTAATTGGCTTAGCGCAATTTGTGATCGGTAGTTTGAGCCCGTACATGACTGCACAATACTTACCGGCGGTGGTATTTATTGCTATGGCAGTGTTAGCGTTTGCTACAGGCTCTAGTTGGGGTATTTTTGCTGTGTCGATCCCAATAGTTATGCCACTGGCAACTGCCGTTGATGCAAATATTCCACTGGTTATTGGCGCGTTGTTATCGGCCTCATCATTTGGAAGCCAAGCCTGTTTTTACTCAGACTCTACCGTACTTGCAGCACAAGGCTCTGGCTGTAATTTAATGAGCCATGCAGTAACGCAACTGCCTTATACATTAGTTGCCGCGGCACTTGCCGTTGTCGGCTTTATTGTTATGGCATAAATTAAGTTAATATAAATAAAACACCCCAATGTAGTACTACACTGGGGTGTTTTACGAATCCACAATAATACTTAATTAAGCGGATTGGTATTCTTTTAGCTGTATAAATATATATAGCTTATTTTTGTAATTTAATACCATTGTAATAGGTTTCAAGCGATTGAATTTTGGTTTGATTTGGTAAATCAGCAAAGTCGCTTTCTACAAACTTAGTACCACGTAACTGCACATTTAAACGTGCGGCTTGTGGGTTTAACATAGTTTGTTTGTAGTACTGCTTAATATCCTCAAGCGTTACTTTTTCAACTTCATCAATTAGTTTTTGTTTAGAGTCAAAGTTAAAGTTTTCGCGATACCAATCAGTAATAAGTGGCCCCATTTCATCGCTTAGGTTTTTAGGCTGCTCTTTTAGCGATACAAGCGTGGCATTTTTAAGTTGAGCAAAAGTATCTAAGCTCATATTATCAAGCTCTACCGCGTACTCTTTTTTGAATTGATCAAAACGTGCCTGTATTTCTTTTGGTCCTTTAACAGGTGTTTGAATAAACAAGCCAATTGCCGAGTAATCCTCTATTGGGCGAGCCAGCGCGCCTACGGCGTATGCAAGTTGCTCTTCGGTACGCATTTTATCAAATGCAATGGTTCTAAAGTGGCTTTGTAACACCGCAGCTTGCGCTTTTTGTTTATACCCTGGCACTGGGTGAACGGTCATATCAACTACTGCCACATCGGCCACATCAATATCTTTTTGCAAGACTCGCGTTTCGCCTGGCTGTGGTAACCATGCTTTACTACGAGCAAACTCACTCGATGTATGATTGCTTGGTAAAGTGGCACTTAACTCAGTGGCTATCGATTCTATATCTTGTTGGTTGTAATTACCGTAGCTAAATACACGTAAATCGTTGGTGGCAAATGTGGCTGTTTTTAGCTTGTTTAAATCGGCAACGCTTAACGATTCTGCCGCTTTTATCAGTGCCTCTGTATCAAAGCTGCCTGTGCGGATAAGTTTTGAGTAGGCGCCAAATGCTTGTGCATACGGAAATTGCTTTTGCTGATTTAACAAGCCACGTTTGTAGCGATCAATGGCTTGGGTAAATGCTTGTGCCGTTACGTCGGCTTTTAACCCGCTTAGCGCTTGTTTTAAAAGTACATCTTGCTTATCGGTAAAGCCACTCATTGATAAAACTAAACCATTACTTGGCGCTAGGTTAACGCTCATGCCGGCAATGGCGGCTTCGGTGCTTAGTTGGCTTTGTTGAATGTTATATAAATCGGCCCATACTGAGTAAAGTACTTCAGCATTAATATCATTTAAGCCTGGCTGGGTATTAATATATACCTCAACCAACCCCTTTGGCTGGGCAGCAAATTTTTGGCTTGCTTGGCGCCATACTTTTACGCCGTTTTTATCGTAAGCCAGTTCAGGGTGTTTTTGCTCTTTAAACTCAGCTGTTTTAATAGCAAAGCTTTCAGGTAGTAAGTTATTTACACTTGGTAAAGCAAGCTTAAACTCGCTTGATGTTTTCCAACTGGCAATTTCGGCATCGCTAATATCTTCTATGCGGTATTTACCATCATAAAAATGCAGTTGCGAGTCGGTTTCTTCTTGTTGCGAAATATACCAAACGCGCAGCGTATCAGCATTTAATTGCTTAAGTACTTCGTTTATCGCCTCTGCGTCAAATTTGGCATAATAGTAAGGCGCATCAATGGCATGATTTAATGGGTAATCTTGCATGCTACCAGTTAGCGAGCTGACATAGCTAAACTCATCGCCTTTTTCTAAAAACTTAAATTGATTGCTAAGTGATGTACGAATTTCATTAAAGTACTTAGCATCTACACCTTCTTTTTTAATCAGTTCAATGTATTGCATAATAGTTGCGACAATTGTTTCGCGGTTTTTCATGCCTTCATCGGTTAATTCTAGCGAAATAGTAAGCGCGCCGTAATTGCCGTACTGACTAGGAGAAGGAGACGCTGTTAATTGCGATACCCAGCCTTTGTCGCGTAGTAATTGTGCCGGGCTACCTGGCATTTCATTACTTAATAAATAACTGACATAACGGTTAGGTTTAACCGCAAAGTCGCTGCTGTTGTTATTAATAGTAAACTCAAGTTGAAGCTGTTTTACGTCTTCATTAGGTGAGTAATATACTTTTTTGCCACCGGCTTTATCAAAATCAAGCTCTGCAGTAACGGTTGGCTTTTCAATGTGTTTATTTTCGATATCGGCAAAATAAGTTTTTGCTTTTTGCTCCATTTGCTCAATTGGCAAGTTTGAAATAAGCGCCACTTTCATGATGTTAGATGAATAGTATTTATTGTAAAAGTCGACCGTTTCTTTGTGTAATTGGCTGCCTTCTTTGTCTCCTAGCGTTTCTAGGTTACCAATTAAAAAGCGATTTGCAGGGTGATCACCCATCATTTTACGGGCAAGTTTAAACTGGCCAAAAAAGTCCATTTCGCGGCGCATTGACCACTCGGCATTTACAGCGTTTTTTTCTTTATCTGCATATTCAGGGTACAGCTTAGGGGCTTTAAAAAAATCAGCAAAACGGTCTAGCGCTTCATCAAAGGCATCGTTATTAATTTTAAACATGTAGTTTGTAATATCGAGCCAAGTATACGCATTATTTACCCCGCCATTTTTGGTCATAAAGTCAGAGTAGCCTTTTGTATCGGGGTAGCGCTCTGTGCCTAAAAAAAGCATATGCTCTAAGTAATGTGCCATACCTTGCTGCATCATAGGGTCGTGTAGTAAGCCTACGCCTACACTTAGTGATGCTGCTGATTTTTCAGCGCTTGGATCAGAGACTAAAATGACTTCTATTTCGTTTTCGAGGGTAAGGGTTTTATATTCGCGCGTATCATTTGGGCTTACAACTAATGTGTCTGAGAGTAAGGAGCTTTGCGAAGAACTAGCAACCGATAATGTAGATGATGTATTAGTACAGCCACTTAAAACTGCTAAAGCGATGACGCTAAAACCAAGAATTTTTTTCATTTTGTTTTTCCATTAAAATTGCGCTTAGGATGCGCTCAAAACAACGTAATAGAGCTAAATTAACACTAACAATTAAGGGTTTACCACAAAATAATACTAATTTATGTAACACATTGTGAAAAACACCTGCATACTTAAAGTCAGTAAAATAATAACGAAGGAAATAGGATGGAAAAAATAATAATACTCGCCATGTTTGCACAAGTAACGTTATCGCTCGTTGTAATGTTAATTATGGGCAAGCGACGCTTTGCTGCTGCAAAAAACAAACAATTACAGTTGAGCGATTTTAAAACCATGCGCCTTGATAACGCAGGCGATACCGTGCGCGTAGCAGATAGAAACTTTACCAATCAGTTTGAAATACCAGTGCTTTTTTATATCGGTTGTATTGTTGCATTGCAACTTAATAGCGCTAGCTACTTAATTACTGCGCTTGCGTGCTTATTTGTTATTTCGCGTATTGTGCATACGGTTGTTCATATTGGCAGTAATAATGTAAGACTGCGCTTTAATGTTTTTTTACTAGGCTGCGCCAGTGTGTTTGCTTTATGGCTCGCGATTGTTTGGCGAATTTTAGCATTTTAGTAAAAGCGGCTTAATTAGCCGCTTTTTTATTTACTGTTTAACACATAATTAGTATTTAGCGCGTTTTAAGCGTTTACCCACACCAAGCAGTGCAATTAAGCAAAAACCAATACCCATACTCCCACCCGAACTGCTCGATGAGCCAGCCTCTGCTGATGAATCGTCTTGGCTTATTAATGTATTGGCTGTTGGGTTTAAGTTGGCAGATGAAAGCGGGTCGTCATCTAATACCACCACACTATTAATAGTTACAAAGTTAGCGCTGCTCAGAGCGACGTCGCTACTTGAGCATTGTTCACTGGTTATATCAACCAACGGGATATCGCCGCAGTGTACCAATCCAGCAATATTATCGAGCGTAGCTTGGCTTTGCGCTGTAATTTGTCCAAATACTGTAAAACCGCCATTTTGAGTATCAAGCGCTTCGCTATTATCAACCACATTAAAAAACCACTGGCTCGTTGCGCTGTTTTCATCGTTGGCTAATTTAGCCATCGCGATTGTGCCCTTCACATTAGATAAAACAGGCTCATTAACAACAGCAGGCTTGGTGGTTATTGGCACTAATTCGTCGGTAAATGTAAAACCACCACCTTGTATTACAAAGTCGCTGACTGAGCGGTGTATTACGGTTTGGTTGTATGCGTCATCTTCAATATAACTTAAAAAGTTAGCAACCGTATTGGGGGCTTGTTGATCAAACAAGTTAAGCTCTATCACCCCGTGCGAAGTTTGCATTTCAACAATAGTGGCTTGGCTAGTAAAGCACGAAAACGCAAGTAGTGAGCCAATCAGGCACTTTTTCATTATGAGTCCTTTTTGTTATTGTTATTTAAATTAAGTGTTAATTCTAATCCACACTATACGCCAAGAAAAAGCATTTAAAAGGCACAACTACAATTAACACCCTTTTAGTTACACTTCATTACATATTCTTTTAAATAACACTCGCTGTATTCGCTTTGTGTAAAAGCATTTAATAATTTAATATTACTTTTAAAACTCGAATATAAAAAAGTATAAAATAAGTACGTTATTTATCGCTAAATTAGTTTAAACTAACCGCCTAATAAATTAAGCACACCATAATAAATGGGTATTTCATGCGTATAATTATTTTATTTCCAGTTATTTTATCTGTTATAGGTTGTACAAACTCACCTTTAAACACCTCCACTGCCCCACAGTATATTACTGTATTACATACTAACGATAATCACGGGCGCTTTTGGCATAACGAAAAAGGTGAATATGGTATGGCAGCGCGTAAAACGTTAATTGACGCTTTACGTAACAAAGCTCAACAGCAAGGCCATGCAGTATTGCTGCTTTCTGGCGGTGATATTAACACCGGTATACCTGAGTCAGACTTACAACACGCAGAGCCTGACTTTAAGGGGATGTCGCTACTCGGTTACGATGCTATGGCAATTGGTAACCATGAATTTGATAACCCACTGAGCGTTTTAACTAAGCAGCAGCAATGGGCTACCTTTCCTTTACTGTCTGCAAATATTTTTGACAAAGCAACTGGGGAAAGCGCATTTCAAGGCTATAAAATTTTTGAAAAGGGGGGCTTAAAAATTGCGGTTATAGGACTTACCACTACAGACACCGCTAAAATAGCTAATCCACAATATATTGGCCATTTAGAATTTAAAGACCCCGTTGATGTGACGGCAGCTCTCGCTAAAAAAATTAATGAGCAATACAACCCCGATATCACTATTGCACTTACTCACATGGGCCATTATGTAGATGCAAACTTTGGGATTAATGCCCCGGGCGATGTCACACTTGCCCGCTCTTTACCCGCTAATACCTTAGATATGATTATTGGTGGTCACTCGCAAGAGCCGGTTTGTATGGCAGCTAAAAATAAGAATGACGATAACTTTAAACCCGGTCTTGCGTGTAAGCCCGATCAGCAAAACGGCACATGGATTATGCAAGCACATGAGTGGGGCAAGTATGTGGGTAAGGCAGAGTTTAAGCTAGAAAACGAAAAGCTCACCCTACTCGATTATAAATTGTTGCCAGTTAATTTATATGTTGATGAAATTCAAGCCGATGGGTCTAGTAAACAAGTATTAGCCAACGAATACATTAAACCCGATCCGACCCTAGAAGCTTTTTTAGCAAGTTACCAAGCAAAAGGCGCAAAACAAATTGCAGGTAAAATTGGCAGTGTTGATGCGCGTTTAGAGGGCGATAGAAACAAGGTACGTTACCAACAAACTAATTTAGCGCGTGTGATTATACAAGCACAAATGAATGTAGTTGGCGCCGACTTTGGCCTTATTAGTGGTGGCGGAATAAGAAGCTCTATTGAAGCTGGCGATATTAGCTATAAAGATATTTTAAAAGTACACCCGTTTAAAAATCGCATTACTTACATGGACTGGCAAGGGCGTGATTTATGGAACTACTTAGAAACAGTGACCAGCTTCCCTGTTGATGCAGGTGCCTATTTGCAATATCACAAATTAGCGTTTACCCGTAAAAATGGCAAATTAGTCAGTGTACTCATTGATGGTAAGCCATTTGATGAAAATAAAACTTACCGTATGAGTTTAAATAGCTATAACGCATCAGGTGGTGACGGTTACCCTGCTATTAATAAACTAAAAGGGTTTGTTAGCACAGATGAAACCGATGCCCAGGCACTTAAAACCTTTGTCTCACAAAATAGTCCACTTAAAGCTGCGCAGTTTGCACCTAAATAACAACACGTTATTAAAAGATAATGTTTAAGGAAAGTAGCTGACTACTTTCCTTTTATTTCTATGTTTCCCTTTGCAATATTTATTAAGCCGTAACTGTGTAAACGTGAGCGAGAGCCCTCGCCATATGCTTTAGGCGGATAATAAATATCTTTCATATCAGGGTGTTCATTTAAGACTTCGTCAAGAGCTGCACGAATCTCACTGAGTGTTTTTTCTAAGCTGCTATTAAAATTTGGCCGCTTGCGTATAGTATGCCCAAGTTCAATCAACCTATAAAAGTACTTATTAGCAAGCTCTATAAGCTCATCTGGCACGTATTTATTTTGATTTAGCACAACATCTTTATTATCACGACAAAACTCTATTAATGCTAAATAAAAGCATAGCGGTTTGTTAGCTAAACACACTGTAGCCTCAGGCATATAACTATTACTGAGTGTTTTAGTGTTTAAATCAATGATCAATGCCAGCTCTTTTGGTTTTCCTAAGTCAGTACCAGCATTCAGTGATGGGCCTTTAGCATCTACAGGCATACCTATAATAGACTTCAGCCATTTGCTAAATAAAATACTCAAAACTAAAAATAACAAGCAAATCAAAAACCTGTTTTCTGACCAAAACTGTGCGTTTTTCTCAAACACTAAAGAGACATGGGTAGTGCTCGACTTGAGTGTTCTTACAAACTGGTTTGGCTTTAAAGTTAAAGGCTTAGCAGATTTTGGCACAATTTTAACTAAGCGAAGGTTATTGTCTAAATAGCCGTTGAGCTTTAATAAGTAGTCTTGCACTGCGTGTTGGTTACCCGAGTGCTTTAAAAGCTCATTAGAGAGCGCAATTAACGGTAAATCCAGTGCAACTTGTTTTTCGGTTTCAATAACCTGGCGTTTAATAGCGTCACTCTGCTCATTAATTACAGACACATAAAACACTAAACAGTTAATAATAAAAACAGCGCAGCCAAAAAAAACATATTTATACTTATCCATTTTTAACGCTCTCATCTTTAGCTGTTACCTGCTCTGAACTGCAATCCCAGTACGATTGCGCCTCTTTGTAATAACTCAGTGTCTGCTCCTTTGACATATCAAGAATATGACGCTGTACAGCACATAAAAGGTCTGTATTGTTTTGCTGCATTTTTAGATACCAGCGCGAACCTGAAATTTTATTACTTAAAGGGGTTATATAATTTTTTGAAAAACGAGCAGCATCACTTTCTTTCCAAAAAGACGCAATAATATCGACCTGCCCATTAGCTAATAAGTCACGAAGCTCGCTGTGCGAACTGGCGTAAGTAATATCTAGATTGGCTAAGTTGATATTTAAATCTTTAAACATTTTCTTTGGAAGTATATGGCCAGAGCGGCTTGTAGGGTAATCTAATAAGCCTATACGCTTATCTAAAAAGTATTGTTTTGTTAAGCGTGGCTTTTCTTTTGAGGAGATAAAAAATGCGGTGTAATCAGAAAAGCCCACCACAGATTGATAGTTATAAGTTAGCTCTGCATTAAAGGCATCCATTATATTATTTTTTGCAAGTACGAGGTCTGCAATCCCTTTGCCGACAAAATCGAAGCTTTCCGTTGTACTGTCACCCCAGTAACCTTTAACTGAACCGTATTGTTTCGTTACCACGGTATCAAGGCATAGAGACTCTGTAAGCTTCTCTGCCACGCTTTGCGATGGCGTAAATACAATAAGCTGATTTTTGTTTTCACTGGCTGTTGTATAACATTGTGTTGACGTTTTTATTAGTTCTGGGAAATTTATTTCATCACTTTTAACGCTCACCTTTCCAACAGACCATGCAGCAACCATAACCAGAAACAAAAGTGTAACAAACGACAGTTTATGTAACATGACCTTTCCAAACCCCATCAATAAGATGTACCTAACAACGCTAAGGCTTTATTTGAACAATATTATTTACTTATTACAACAGGTAATTTTACCCATCAAAGGTAAGCTATTGATTTAATGCAATTATGAATAAGAAATAATGAATACTCTTGACTCCTTTCTATATTTAGCAAAAACAATCACAATGTTTACACCAGCTAATAGGTGAATAAAAATAAATGCAGGAAACATTGATGCGCATTAAAATTGCTACTCTCGTAGCAACAACGTTAATAATTGGTGCTGTTTTTACAACTTCTAAAGCGTATGCGTGGGGTCAAAATGGTCATCGAATTGTTGGGCATATTGCTGAGCAACATTTGAGTGACGAAACAGTTCATAACCTGTTGCCACTATTAGAAGGACAATCCCTAGCTCAAATTTCTACTTGGGCAGATGAAATGCGATCTAGTCCTGAACTATTTTGGCGTAAAAAATCTTCGCGCTGGCACTACATAAACCTTCCTAAAAATAAAACACTTTCTCTAAATCACGCACATACACACAGCAAAGACGATGTAACAAATATTCTAGAAGGTATTTACTTCTCTATTAATACACTTCAGTCATCTACCTCTTCCCTTAATGAAAAACAGTTTGCTTTAAAGTTTTTAGTTCACTTGGTTGGCGACAGCCATCAACCATTTCATGCTGGGCGAAGTGAAGATAGAGGCGGCAATTTAATTAAAGTTGATTTTTTTGACAACGAAACCAATTTACATAGCCTTTGGGACACTGGATTAATAGAAAATGAAAACTTAGCTTACACTGAATACGCTAAGTTTATAGATACCGACGATGCAGCATTAATTAAAACATACTTAAACAGCAGCCCTACTACTTGGCTGATGGAATCTCACAAACTGGCCGAAGATATTTATACCTCAACCAGTGATGAAGTGAGCTATAGTTATGTTTTCAAATACAATCCGCTTGTTAAGCAGCGTTTGCAAAAAGCAGGCGTTAGGCTTGCGGGTGTATTGAACTATTTATTTGATTCGTCAGATGACATTAAAAAATTAAAAATAACGACAAAATAACAATCAACCTATAAATAAAAAACCTACACACGGGAATTAATTTATGTTTATACACGGTCTGGAGTATAGCTAAAATAATACAGCTAAAAATGTATTAATTACAAAATGTAAATAATTAATTGTAAAAGGAATTATAAAGTTTGCATTTCATAATACTGTCACATAACGGCGGTAACATAACAATAAGTAATTAATCCAAATTTAGTTAAGTATACAAGTATAAATTGTGCAAATTAATTTTGCATATTACAAGAGTATAAATTCAACAACACTGCTGACTTTATACTACTTAAAATAACAATTTAATTATAACTTTCACGGGAAATGAAAATGAAGACTAAACTTCAAAAAACAGCACTCTCACTTGCTATCGCTGCGTGTGTAAGTGTAAGTGGCGCTGCATTCGCCAACGAAACAACCTCTGCGATTAAGGGTCAAATTACCGGTCCAAACGGTAACCCAGCTCCAGGTACCAAAATAACAATTTTACACGTACCGTCTGGCTCAGTTAAAACAACAGAAGCAAATGATGCAGGTTACTTTACTGCTAAAGGCCTTCGTGTTGGTGGTCCTTACAAGGTAATCGTTGATTCTGATGTTTATGCTGATCAAGAATTTAATAATATTATCCTAAACATTGGTAACGATTACCCAGTAAATGCTGCACTTGAGCCACAATCAAGCATGGAGCAAATTGTAGTAACGGGTGCACCTATCAGCTCTATGTCTGGTGGTACTGGCCCAGCGTCTACATTTACTTTAACTGATCTTGAAAACACGCCTGCTATTAACCGTGATTTAAAAGATATCATTCGTATTGACCCGCGTATCACAATTGATGATAGCCGCGGTTCAATTAACTGTGGTGGTGGTAACCCTCGTTACAACAGCTTAACGCTAGATGGCGTTCGTATGAACGATAACTTTGGTTTAAGCTCTAACGGTTACCCAACTATTCGTGCCCCTTTCTCTTTTGATTCAATTGAACAGGTTTCAGCTGAGCTAGCACCATTTGACGTACAGTACGGTGGCTTTACCTCATGTAACATTAATGCGGTAACAAAATCTGGTGGAAATGAAGTTCACGGTGGCATCTTCTATGATTACACAAGCGATTCATTAAAAGGCGATAAAATCGAAGGCGAAGACGTTGATAACGGTAACTACACCGAAAAACGTTACGGCTTTAACGTTGGCTTACCGTTAATCGAAGATAAACTGTTTTTATTCACTTCATACGAAAAGCTTGAAGGTGTGCAACAGTTTAACTACGACGGTTTAAGCAGCGGCAGTGTAACTGCAGATGATATTGCTCGTATTACAAACATTGCTCAAACTGTATATGGCTATGACGTAGGCGGTATGCCTTCAAGTATGCCTGTTGAAGATGAAAAAATCTTAGTTAAATTAGATTGGAACATCAACGAAGATCACCGTGCAAACTTAATCTACAACTACAACGACGGTAATACGGTTTCACAGTCAGACACTGGTTCTAGCCGTGTTTCACTATCAAACCACTTTTACGACCAAAGTGCAGAATTTACTTCAATTATCGCGTCTGTGTATTCAGATTGGTCAGATGATTTTTCAACTGAAGTTCGTATTGGTAAATCAGAATTAGACGCAACGGTACAATCGCTTGATGCTGCAAGCAGCTTTGGTGAAATGCAAATAAGCACAGGTAACGGTGGTACAGTTTACATTGGTCCAGATGATTCTCGTCAATCAAATGATTTAGATTACGATACCACTACATTTAAAGTAGCGGGTACTTACTACCTTGACCAACATACCATTACAGCTGGCTATGAGTTTGAAGAGTTAGACGTATTTAACTTATTCGTACAACAAACTGAAGGCGAGTACCGTTTTTATAACGAAAGAGATTCAGACGTAACGGGTATTGATTTATTTGAGCAAGGTATCGCAAACGCTGTTTACTACAACAATGCTGCCGGTACTAATGATCCTAACGATGCGGCTGCAAGTTTCTCATACGCTCAGCATACGTTTTATGTTCAAGACGAATATGCATTTACAGACTTAGATGCAAACATCACATTTGGTTTACGCTACGATAAATACACAAGTGATGACGTACCAAACTTTAACCAAAACTATACTGACCGCTATGGTTTTAGTAACCAAAGCACGTTTGATGGTATTGATTTACTTCAACCACGTGTTGGCTTCCAGTGGTATGCAACAGACGAGTTAGAAGTTCGTGCTGGTGTTGGCTTATTCTCTGGTGGTAACCCAAATGTTTGGTTATCTAACTCTTACTCTAACGATGGTATTACAAACATCGGTACATTCCGCAGCTCGGTTGATTTATTCAACACGCCAAACGTAAATGGCGGCGCGCCTGGTTTTGAAGTACCGCAAGAGATGTTTGATGAAGTTGCTAACACTGTAATTGGCTCAGGTGATGCTACAGTAAATGCAGTTGACCCAGACTTTGAAATTCCTTCAGAGTGGAAATACTCAATCGGTGCAACATACACAACTGAAAACGAGTATGTAATTTCACTTGATTACTTATACTCTAAGAAGAAAGATGCTGCCTTAATGCGCGACATCGCACTTCAGGATTCGGGCGAAACTACATTTGATGGTCGTCCTATTTACGAGTCAATCGAAGGCCGTGATGGTGAATACCTTCTTACAAATGTAAGTGGTGATAGCGGTGATTCATCGGTTATTTCATTAGCTGTAAGCAAAATGTTTGACAATGGCGTAAGCGTTAACTTTGGTTACGCATACACAGATTCAGACGATGTTAACCCAATGACAAGCTCTGT
This sequence comes from Pseudoalteromonas sp. GABNS16E, assembly GCF_028598715.1. Lineage (NCBI taxonomy): Bacteria > Pseudomonadati > Pseudomonadota > Gammaproteobacteria > Alteromonadales > Pseudoalteromonadaceae > Pseudoalteromonas > Pseudoalteromonas sp. GABNS16E. The sequence goes on along the minus strand of NZ_JAQREZ010000008.1, from coordinate 61,764 downwards.
TGCGGGCTCAAACTACGGTAATATTGCGCTAACGGATCCTGGTAACCCTGGTGTTGCATCATCAGATTACGAAATCCCACATCGTTTTACTATGACGCTTGGCTACACGCATGAGTTTGTTGATGGTTTTGCTACTCGCTTTAACCTATACGGTGAAGCATACAAAGGCTTACCATACAGCTACACATTTGATGGTAGCGACGAAAATGTATGGGGCGATGCTAACTGGAATGGTGACCGTCAGTTACTTTACGTACCACTTGAAAACGATCCTAACGTTGTTTACGACATGAGCGCTGATGAAATTAACGCGTTTAACGATTTTATCGCGTCTAACGGTTTAGAGCGTGGTGAAATCACAGGCCGTAATGCTGAAAACTCAGATTGGTTTGTTAAATTTAACTTTAAAGTTACTCAAGAATTACCAGGCTTTATGGATGGCCATAAAGGTGAAGCGTTCTTCGTAATTGATAACTTAACGAACCTATTAAACGATGATTGGGGCGTACTTAAAAAAGGTCCTTTCGTTGGCGCTAGCATGATTTCTACAACGATTGATGAGCAAGGCCGTTACGTTTACTCAGGCTTTAATGAAAACAACGCAAATACATCAGTACAATCTGATGCGTCATTATGGCAAATGCGTGTAGGTGTTCGTTACACTTTCTAATCGCATTAGCGTAAAAAACGACTAATTAATGCCCATCTTTTGATGGGCTTTTTTTTACCAACCAGCTTAATTAAATGATCTATTTTAATGATGGATATATGTGTTGAGAGCTAGGCAAAAAATTTCTATTTAGTTTTCTAAATGAAAATTTTATAACGCAGATAGCGACACATTTAGCCCCTCAAAATGATTAAGTATTATTGCGGATTGGTTTTATAAGGCCTCTTTAAGCTCTTTTAGTAAATTTAGCAATTGGACTTGTTGCTGCTTACTAAATTTTTCAGCTAATTGCCCTTCCCAGTTTTGTGCATCACGTGCTATGAGCTTGTAAATTGCATTGCCCGGCTCATTTAACATAACCTGCGTTACTCGCTTATCTTGCTGATTTAGTTGTGCTTCTACATACCCTCTTTGCAGCAATGATTTTATAGCTCGCGAAACCGTTGACTTATCCATATTGGCCTGTGTACATAAATCTTTTGCATTGCTTTTGCCATATTGTGCTAAGTTTGCCAACACCCGCCATTGAGGGATGGTTAAGTTGTATTTTTGCTGATAAACACGCGCAAAATCATCGCTTATAAGATTTGCCATTTGGTTTAACTGATAGGGCAAAAACTGCTCTAGATCTATTTCCATTATTACTTTCTCATCGCATTTACACACTGTGAAAACTGTGCATTTTTATTTACAGGCTAAAACATGCGCCCATTTGAAATTACTCTCACTTGAGAGTACTTTAAACTAATTAGGGCCTGTTGACCTTTCAGGATTGAAATTTGTTCAATCTAGGGGCCATTTAATCGCGGCGCGAGGTTTGTAACCTAGTGGGCTAAGTAAAAACCGAGCAACAAAGAGTAAATGGCCCCTAGGCAGAACCCTTCGGGCAGCGCCTGTTTGGCATTTATGCTACGTTATCGCCTATTTATGGGGAACAACCACACTGCATAGGCTCTGCCTTGCCTAATTCCCAAACAGACTGCTGCAAATTCAACTTCGAAAGATAAACAGGCCCTAGAAAGATAAAACAATGTCACTCTCACAGGATCTAAATATGGCCAGCGAAATAAACTACATGAGCGGTTTTGGCAATGAGTTTGAAACCGAAGCGCTACCCGGCGCACTGCCTGTTGGGCAATTTACCCCACAAAAGGTGAAGTACAATTTATACACCGAGCAATTTAGCAGCACGGCCTTTACCGCCCCGCGAGCCGCTAATCGTCGCACGTGGCTGTACCGCCTTCGCCCATCGGTGGTACAAGGTGAATACGCCGCTATAGATAACGCACTAATAAGAACAGCGCCTATAACTGAAGCAATTACGCCCCCTACAATGATGCGCTGGAGCCCTATTGATATTCCCACACAGCCCACTGATTTTATTGATGGCTTAATTACCATGGCTGCAAATGGCAGTGCCAATGGACAAACCGGTATTGGTATTCATGTTTATGTTGCTAACAGTTCTATGCAAGAGCGTTATTTTTGTAATGCCGATGGTGAGCTGTTGTTTGTGCCTCAGCATGGCGAACTGTTATTACACACTGAATGCGGAAAGCTCACAGTAAAGCCGGGGGAAATTGCCGTCATTCCTCGCGGGATTAAATTCTCGGTTGATTTAATTGATGAAACCGCACGTGGCTACATTTGTGAAAACTATGGTCACGCATTTGAACTTGCCGAGCGCGGCCCCGTCGGGGCAAATGGCTATGCCAACGACAGAGACTTTAAATACCCTGTCGCTGCATTTGAAGATAAAGAAGGTAGCTTTGAATTAGTCACTAAATTTAACGGTCATTTATTTAGTTGCCCTATCACACACTCGCCTTTTGATGTAGTTGCTTGGACCGGTAACAGCGCACCGTACAAATACGACTTAGCGCGTTTTAATGTTATTAATACCGTGAGTTTTGACCACCCAGATCCTTCTATATTTACTGTACTTACCTCCCCTTCAGCCACTGAAGGCATGGCAAATGTAGATTTTGTAATTTTTCCACCGCGTTGGATGGTGGCAGAGAATACATTTAGACCTCCTTACTATCATCGCAATATTATGAGTGAGTTTATGGGCTTAATAGAAGGGGTTTACGATGCAAAAGAGCACGGGTTTGTACCAGGAGGCGCTAGTTTGCATAATTGCATGTCGCCGCATGGGCCTGAAGCCGAGGTATTCGAAAAAGCATCTAACGCTGAGCTTGCACCGCAAAAATACGAGAACACGTTGGCCTTTATGTTCGAGTCTCGTTACATAATATCGCCCACTAAATATGCCCTTGAAGGAAAAGAGCGCCAAACTAATTACACTCAGTGCTGGCGTAGTATCACAAAACATTTTACAGGCGAGGAATAATAACAATGAAACTATACAGCTACTTTCGCTCATCTGCCGCATACCGTGTACGCATAGCACTTAATTTAAAAGGCATTGAGCATGATATGCAATTCGTTAATTTACTTAAATCTGAACAGCTAGCTCAGCCTTACTTAGATAAAAATGTGCAAGGTTTACTTCCTGCTCTTGAAACGGACGAAGGCGTATTAGCGCAATCACTGGCTATTTTAGAGTGGTTAGATGAAAGCTATCCGCAAACGCCGTTAATTTATGGCACTGCATGGCAAAAAGCGCAAATTCGTAATATTAGCTATGCAGTGGCATGTGATATTCATCCAGTAAATAATTTACGAGTGCTCAAGTATTTAAGCAACGAATTGGGCGTAGACGAGCAAGCTAAAGCCGCCTGGTATAGGCATTGGGTAGAGCTTGGATTTGAAAAAATTGAATTGATGCTAAGTGAAAACAATGAGTTTTGCGTAGGCAATACACCCACTCTCGCTGATATATGCTTAGTGCCACAGGTATTTAATGCATTGCGTTTTAATGTAGATATGGCTGCGTATCCAAAAATTGCAGCCATTTATGCACGTTGTAATGCATTACCCGCTTTTAGTGACGCCGCGCCGCAAAATCAGCGCGATGCAGTTTAACTTTTTAATGCGCAGTGAATAACACTCACGTGCTCTATTAAATCAAGGCCCAGTTCGGTTAAATAGCCGCCATCTGGGCTGTCTATCACGCCTTTATCAAACAACCTTTGTGCCGCGCTTAATAAATTTGGTTCAGCATCCGAATGTAACTTAATCCCTTGCATTTTGCTCTCACGTGGAAATTTAGCTAATAACGTAAATTCATCTATCATTGTTTGATTAAATTGCATGTGTTCACCTTTTTATAATTGTGTGTTTAAGTCAGTGTTGTTTAACGCTATTACTTACCCTAGCATGTTTTTTAATCGTGTGTACTATTTTTAAACTATCAAAATTCGAGGTTACTCATGCGCCATATTATGGTTTTATTTATTTTTTTAATTGCGTTCACTTTAGCCCCTAGCAGTTATGCAAAAACAGTCAAAACGCATTCTATTATTGACGCTAATGAGATTATTAATAATGGTGATATTTGTTGGTACGACAACAAACGTTATAGTGAAGGCGCGCTGGTGCAAGTACATTCTTTTACCTTAGTGTGCGCAGCTAATAACCCGCAGCATAATAACAGCGAGCTAATTTGGCTAAAATTAGATAAAAAAGGCAATATTGTTTATCCCACAAAGCCTAAAACCATTACGGTCAATTAGCGCTAAAAGAGGATTTACGCTACAATGCGCACAGTTTAAATAAGTAGTATGGCTATGGATAATCAACCAAAAAATCCTCTTCATGGGGTAACGTTAGAACAAATTTTAGTAGAGCTTGAGCAGCGCTTAGGGTTTAAAGCCATGGGCGAGCAAGTAAACATTAAATGTTTTACCGACTCACCGAGTATTAAATCAAGCTTAAAATTTTTACGTAAAACCCCTTGGGCTCGCGATAAAGTTGAAGCTCTCTACTTACATACGTTAAGTAACAAACCGCTGCGTAAACCCAAAAGCGCTCAGCGCCCTAAGCCTGCCAGCCAAAGCGATAGCAGTGGTTTTGTTTGGCCAAGCATTAAAAAGTAACACACAAAAATGCACGTTAAATACGTGCATTTTGTATTTTATAGCTCCTTACTAATTACTTTTAACGAGGCGGGGTCAACTGTAATAGTAAGCGTATCCGCTGTTTTTATTTCACCATCGAGTACATACTTAATTTCTTCGTCTGCGGTTATCGTTACTTTTTTAGCGTTGGTATGATGCGAGCTAATTGCTAAATGCGTTTGTGTAATACTACTAAACATAAGTTCAGCAATGCTTAACACGCGAGTGGTGTTTTCATCACTAGGTAGCAGCCAATTAATGTCTAATAGGCCATCTTCGTGATCGGGCTGACCACCTCCTTGAGCTAATAACGTAGTAAATGGCGCAGCATTAGCCACAATAAAGCTATTTGTATTTACCTCCTGCGTTTGATTATCATCAAGGGTGACATAAAGGGTTTGCGCTTTTTGCTCACTAAATGCCTGAAAAAAACCACTTAAATAGGCAAGCTGACCCGATTCGTTTTTTGAGTCTCTATCTGCTTTTTCTACCATTGATTGCTCATAACCAATCCCAGCTAACAACAGCATAAGCTCGTCATTACAATAGGCCGTATCAATTGTTTGGGTTTGCCCATCAATAATAAGATCGCAGGCCTGCTCAACAGGAATGATTTTAGAGCTAATCCCCATAAGCACATGCGCTAATGCATTGGCTGTGCCCATTGGGATAATACCCAGCTTGCACTGAGTGTTTACCAACACACTTGCTACTTCTGTCACGGTTCCATCGCCGCCACAGGCAATTATTATATCTGGCTTATCTTTAATGGCTTGTTTAGCAAGCTCAATACCGTCTATTTCTTTGGTGGTGGTTAATACTTCTAAATCATAATACGCCGACAACCTAGCCACTATTAAATGCTCTTTGTCTTGCCACATTTTGGTACCCGACACAGGGTTTGCAATAATAACGGCTTTGTTTTTAATAACTAGCTCGCCCTTTTTATGTCGCTTTGCTAAATGACGAAGCTGATGCTTATTAAGATTTGCGGTTTCGCGGGTTTCTTTTATTTGCGCGAGCACTTGGTGAACATCGGCGTTTTTATCTTGGCTCAGTAAATACGCTGCCATAACAAATACCGAACGCCCTCTGCCCAGTGCACAGTGAACTACCACGCGGCGGTCTTCTTTAATATGATGATGTATCCAGTTGATGGCTTGGTTTAATTGCGAATGGGTAGGCACACTATGATCAAGCACCGGAATATTTAAATAGCTAATATTTTCTTGTGTAGAGCTCCATTCTAAGCCATCAAACTCACACGTTACATCTAATATTGCCGTTATGCCGTTTTCTTTTAACGTATCAATATCAGAGGGGAACAATCGGCATGCTAAAAATAAATGGTCGTTAATTTTTTGAATGGGAGGGACTTTATCGTGCTTGCGAGAATACGCATTGTAAATTTGAACACCCAGTAAAAAAGGCACAAATGCCCAGCGGATATAAAATGGGATGACACCATTTTCACGCTTTCTAAAAATTTTCGCCAAATTAAAAATGTAAGCACCACTGACAAGAATTAACGACAATGCACTCCAGTAAAATACCACTGCAAAATATACCGAGTTAACCTCCCACCCTATAAATATAAAAATTAACGCTAAAATTAAATAACTCGTTGCAGCCCACATATTTTCTCCTTTATTTTTACTGTTTTGGCACATTTTTTTACAGCTGTGTATAAGTGTAGTAGCAATTTACACGCCAACAAAAGTTATTTTTTAGGAACAAAAACAACACTAAGTAACTGATATAAAATAAATAAAAGTAGCTAGCTTTAGCTGTATTCGCATATTAGGCGCTTTTTACACAGTAATCGGTCATTTTTTCTCACCACCCAAGGTAACTGTTTATATTTAAAACTTGTTTCAATGTGTACAGCAGCTAATATAAATGTCAGCTTAAAAGTTTTTGCATCCAATCACTCTTTTCACACGTTTATTGAGAGTGTGTTTATCTTTATTAGTTAAATTTATAACAGCCTGTTTAATCTCTATTTCAAAGAGATTAGGTTGCGCTTAAATAAAACAATTTTTAATTCACGAAGTTCAACACACCTCGGTAATAATAAAAACAACAGGAACCTTATGGAAAACGACAATTTACTTCCCCTTTTGTGTAAAACAGCACAGGGTAACAAAGCCGCGTTTGCTGATTTGTATCAGCAAACAAGCGCAAAGCTTTTTGCGATTAGTTTAAATATGCTGTCAAACCGCGCGCACGCAGAAGAAGTACTGCAAGAGGCATTTATAAAAATTTGGCATAACGCGTCAGAGTACAATTCATCTAAAGGCACAGTTATTAGCTGGATGATAAGCATTGTGAGATACCGCAGCTTAGATGCATTGCGTTATCACAAGGTCAGAAAAGAGCAGGCAATGGGTGACGATGAATACGACGAACAAGCAGTCGATGTTAGTTACGACGAACAAACCAAACTTGTTAATTGTATTGAGCAACTTGATCCCCAACAAAAACAAGCCATTCATTTAGCCTATTACAAAGGGCTAAGCCATGGTGAGTTAGTCAATCACATAGAAACGCCCTTAGGCACAGTTAAAAGCTGGATCAGGCGTGGTTTGCAGCAGTTGCAGAGGTGTTTAACATTATGAATTATAATAAACCAGAATTACTTGATGCTTTAGCAGGGCAGTAAGTATTAGGTACTTTAAAAGGCCTGGCACGAAAACGTTTTCAACGCTTAATGCTCAGCTTACCGCAAGCCCGAGAAGCCACTATAATGTGGGAGCAAAATTTAAATGATTTAGCCAGTGCAATTACGCCTCAAACACCCAGCGCGCAAGTGTGGAAGAATATTTTAAATACATTAGAACACACCAACCAACCCGTTAAAACGGTGATCAAACCAGCTACATCGTTGTGGCGCAATTGGTCATTTATAGCTACAGCTGCCTGTATTATCTTAGCATTTTTGGTTATTCAGCCCACAACTCAGCCCCAATACAGCCAACCAATTGCTTTAGTACAAAACCAAGATAAGCAATCACTGTGGTTTATTAACGTAGATGAGCAAACATTATCGGTTAAAGCCAGTGATAAACTCGTTGCGCAAACCGATAAAGACTACGAGCTGTGGATGATTTTAAAAGGGCAAGACACGCCAATTTCGTTGGGTCTACTGCCTAAAAACGGTGAAAAACAGTTACTCAAAGGCACGCGCTTTAAGGCGCAAGATATTGCCCTACTCGCTGTTAGCTTAGAGCCTTTAGGTGGCTCGCCAAACGGCCTACCAACACAAGTACTGTACACGACAGATTTAGTTATTTTATAACTAAATAAACGCGACTGGTTGGTCAAACTTTGTTTGGCCAACCTTTTTATTTACCTTGGGGTCTAGCGCCCTTTAACAATTAATATTTGATTAAACTAAAGTAGGCTTAATCGCACTGCGATGCTTATCATATTGTGTGCTCAATACCTGCTGCGTTATTTTAATTGCATACACCCCCTGTAATAAGTATAAAACCAAACCGCTTCAGCCTCTTTATCACTCTCTTATCACTTCCTTATCTAAATGCAAAACAGCCTGCTGAAAATTTAATCTTGAACGTTAAACACCCCTTTATTAACAATAATAAAAAAATATTTAACTTTTTTGCATCCATTGTGCTTTTTGCTTCGTTATTAGTTATGACTCCAATCAAAACTAAAGGAAAAAGTCATGAAAGCTTTAACTCCATCTATACTCGCAGTAGTAGTATGCAGTACCTTAGTAAGCACCTCTAGCGAGGCATCAAGTCATCGTGAAGCGCCGAACATTAGCCGCTTTCCAACCTTAGACTCTACCGACTTTTACGTATTTAATAGTTATGAAGCAGGCAGAGACGACTACGTTACATTTATTGCCAACTATATTCCTCTACAAGATGCCTACGGCGGCCCTAACTACTTTGCTATGGACCCAGATGCAACCTACAGTATTCATATTGATAACGACGGTGATGCAGTTGAGGATATTACCTTTGCTTTTAATTTTACCAGTATGCTGCCAAACGATAATCAAGGCGTGCAATTAACCGTTGGCCCAGAAGATAATCAGCGTACTGTATCTGTACCTCTTAAAACGTTGGTGGTGTAGCAGCAGGTGATGATAGCGCCGCTAATTTTAGCGAGTCATACACACTCAGCATGATAAGCGGTCCACAACGCACGGGGACCAGTACAGCATTAAGTAATACCACCACCAGTTCAACCACGTTTAATAAACCGCTTGATTATATTGGTGACAAAACATTTGGTTCAATGGCTGATTACCAAACCTATGCAGATCAGTTTGTTTATCAAGTTTCGGTACCAGGCTGTGACAGTATGGCCAAAGTATTTGTTGGTCAGCGCAAAGACCCATTTGTCGTTAACTTAGGTAAAACATTCGATTTAGTAAATTACGTTCCCGTTGAAGGTGATAGTGCGCCAGGTGCTGGGGATGGCGGTGGTTTCCCTGGAGGGATTACACAAAGCAGTGAGAATGACGACCTCGTAGATAAAAACGTTACCTCAATTGCAGTTGAAATGCCTAAAAGCTGTATTGTAGGTGAAGGCAACGGCGTAATTGGTTCATGGACAACAGCGAGCCTACCTCAAGCACGCATTTTAAACCCTAACGCTAAATTTGCAGATAACGCGGTAAATGGCGGTGCATTAACACAGGTTTCACGCTTAGGTAATCCATTAGTTAATGAGCTAGTTATTGGTATTAAAGACAAAGATACCTTCTCAACGGCTCACCCTAAAGACGATGCACAGTTTTTAGATTACGTTTCGCACCCGTCTTTACCAGAGCTGTTAAATATTTTATTTAAAGATGCAGTAAATACCACACTTGGCGCTAATTTAGAAACTCTTGCTCCAACTAACTTTCCACGTACTGATTTAATCACCGCATTTTTAACTGGTTTTGCAGGGGTAAACCAACAAGCCACCGTAACGCCATCAGAAATGCTACGTTTAAATACTGCAATTGCAGCCACAGCACAAACTGATCAGTCTGCATTTGGTGTAGCCGGTGATGATTTAGCAGGTTTTCCAAACGGGCGCCGTCCAGGTGACGATGTCGTTGATATTGCACTTCGCGTGGTAATGGGGCGTTTATGTCATCCTATTCCTGTAAATGGTGAAGACACCGACTTAGGTCTATGTACACCAGAGGATGCTGATGTAGGTACAGTGCCATTCACTGATGGTGCTCCAGTTGATGCGAGCATGATGGATGCCACTTTCCCATACTTAGCCACCCCACTTGCAGGCTCTAAATAAGGAGTAACGTATGCGTAATTTAAACCTTACCCATAGCAGTATATTGTTATGCGCTTTGGCACTAAGCGCGAGTAGCAGTGATGATGATAACAAACAACCCACACCGGTTGTAAATTCTGCGCCCAATGCTAGTGATGCAATGTTAATTACACAAACAGAAGTTGAAATTAACGACATGTTAGTGGCCACCGATGCTGATGGCGATACATTAACATACACATTAACTTCGCAGCCGACATTAGGTAACGCTGTAGTAAATAGCGATGGCAGCTTTACCTATACCCCAAACAAAGAAGCAACCGGTAGCGACAGCTTTATGTTTGGTGTATCAGACGGTGTTAACCAGCAAGTGACTGCAGCGGTAAATATAACCATTGAAGCACTGCAAGTGGACTTTGCACAATTTGCAAGCGATGCGTTTAATCAAAGCCCCACTGCGCAACCGCTATCTACCAACGGACGTGTCTTTATCAATACAGACACAGACGTAAGCGGTATTTCATCGGGCGCTTCTGGTAACTAACTCAGTAAGTAAATTAAGCTGATGGCCATGGATGGCTTTTTTAAGAGGATAAAACAATGCGCAGTCATTATAAAAAAATGCTCTTTGTTTTTTGCGCTGCACTTTGTGTAAATAACGTGCTTGCAAAACCAATTACCCCAAAAGATAACGCAATTATTGCCTCAAGCAATGCAACATTAAGTGCTAATTTAACCCTTGAGCAACTCACTGCGCTGGTGCTAAATAGCCAATACATAGGCCAAACAGTGCGCTATCAAGGTGTATTAAAAAAACGCTTAAAAAACCTATATACCGCTTCTGCAACTGCACAAAGCGGTTATTTATATGCACGGGTACTTCAAAAGGAGCATGCGTTTTCGCGTGCCATAGACGTTGCTAATAACGTATTAAAAACCCAGCCAGATCATGTAAACACCCATTTATTACTCGCTAATATGTTGATGACACAAGGCAAATTTGAACAAGCTAAGCGCCATTGCGTGGCATTAATTGGTAACACCAGCCTATTAACGGCCAGCACGTGTGTGCTAGATGTACAAAGCCAACAGGGCAAACTTCGTGAAAGTTATCACGCGTTAGTTAAGCTTACGCAAAACAAAAACAGCAGCTTAGCGACAAAACATGTGCTCAGCGAAATGGCGTTTAGACTCAATAAATTCACCCGTGCGCAGCAGCATATAAATAATATTGATTTAAACACAGCCCCGGTGGCCTTATTGTGCTGTGGGCCGATATTCAACTGCAGCAAAACAACCCTGAAAAAGTGCTTAATACACTCGGTAAACTTGCCAATAGCCACTCATCGCTTGAAGACGCTATTTTGCTCAAGTTAGCCATAGCTGAAAAACGCAGTAATAAGCACACTAATACGGTGTGGCAACCGCTCATGCAACAGCGCGTAAAATTACGTGAACAACGCCAAGATACCTTCCATGCCAACGACTTAGCTAACTACTATATTCATGTACAAGCAAACCAAGCCAAGGCACAATACTGGGCAAATATAAATTGGCAGCAAGCAAAAATGAGTACAGATAAACACTTACTAAGCCAAGCAAATACGATGGTTAGGGATTCTTTATGAGTAAAATAAACGCGTTATTTGTTTTATTTATAGTTGCACTATTTGCCAACTTTAGCGTGCAAGCACATCAGTTGAACACAAGCTACATTTCGCTGGATAATACCGATAACGAAAAGCAATACACAGGCACCTGGCAAATAAATATTAGCGATTTAGAACAACAAGTTGCGCTTGATGTTAACCAAGACACACAAATAAGCTGGGGCGAATTAAAATCACAAAAATCAGCTATCAATCGCTATGCCAAAAATACTCTATCGGTTTTACAAAATGAGCAAACTTGCCCATTAACAATCACCGATAACTACCAATTAGATAATCATTTTAATGAAGCATATTTAGTGTTACCGCTAGTTTTTAGCTGTAACACTGATGCAGATGTAACGTTAACGTACCGCGCTTTTTTTAACCAAGACGCAAACCACAAAGTTATTGTAAATGTAAATCAGGTTTCGCGGGTTTTCACTATAGATGAGCAACAGCACACTTTTACCACTGAGCAATCGAGTTATTTAACGACTTTTAACCAATATGTTTATCAAGGCGTGTTGCATATTTGGATTGGCATTGACCATATTTTATTTTTAATTGCACTACTTTTAACCTGCGTTTTAACACGCAATGATAATCACTGGCAGGCAATAGCAAGTAAAAAGCATATTATTAAGCACACTGCGTGGATTGTGACTGCGTTTACCCTTGCGCATTCACTTACCCTTACTGCTACGGCTCTTAATCTTGTTTCGCCAAGTAGCCGCTGGGTAGAGCTAGGTATTGCAATCTCGGTATTATTTGCGGCTTTAAACAATGTATGGCCGGTTATATTACGCCTTGGCTGGCTTACTTTTGCGTTTGGTTTGTTACATGGAATGGGCTTTGCCAGTGTACTGGGTGAGCTTGGGCTCTCGAGCGATTATCAATTGCTCAGCATTTTAGCGTTTAACTTAGGTGTAGAGCTTGGGCAGCTGAGTATATTGTGTATTACACTGCCGGTGTTACTAACCATGCGCAATAAACCTATTTACATAAAATGGGTGATGCCAATTGGCTCCCTTGCTATCGCTGCAATGGCACTATTGTGGTGCGTAGAGCGCATTTAGCATTAAAAAAGCGAGTCTTTTGACTCGCTTTTTAGTTTTCTATTACTCGGTTTTATCAAACGGCATTAGCAAGGTTTTCATCGCAGGCCTTAGCGCGATTAACACCGTTTCTTCGGTGAGTTCAGGGTAGAGCATCTTACGAAGCAGTAACCCCGCCATCATCGAAAAAATAACGTTAATGCGGCTTTCAAGTTCGTGTTCATCAGTGTCTTTAAGTGCACTACGTTCACTGGTGAGTAGTTGGCGCATGCGCCCCCGTGCTTGAATATCCATATCTCGTAAAAGCGAGGCCACTTTACTATTGCGACCCGCTTCCGCCATCATGTCTAAATCAACCACACAGGCACCGGTATCCATATGCCTTTGTACACCAATGTTTAAGCCATCTATAAGCGCTTGCAGAACATCACCTGGGTGATCTTCAAACTCTTGAAAGATAGAAAACATTTCTTCCATGTCTTTAGCAATAATACTTTCAATTATTGCCTCTTTGCTTTCAAAGTAGTTATATATATGCCCAGCGCTCATGCCTGCAGTACGGGATATTTCGGCCATGCCTGCGCCATGATATCCCTTGCGTTTAAAACACTCTGAGGCAGCACTCAGCACCTGCTCTCGCCTAGCTTGTGCTAATGCTGGGTCTATATGCCTTTTAGCTTTCGTGCTCATAACCCTACTCTGGTATTAAGCGCATACTTAATACAGCGTAAGTTCATTGCATAGCTTAACTTAACAACACCTTTCATTTTACTGCTCTTGCACAGGTGTTTTAGCTATATTCCAGCCGCCACCTAAAGCTTTATACAAATTAATTTGGCTGGCAAGGTAAGCCTGCTGACCTGTTATTAACTGCTGTTGAGCCGAGTACCACGTACGCTGTGCATCAAGTACCTGTAGGTAGCTATCAGCGCCTTTTTCGTAACGCATTTTTGATAAATCGTACGTTAGCTGACGCGAACTAATTAGCATATCAAGGGCATCAAGTTGCTCTTTGTAGCCTTCTCTATCTGCTAATGCATCGGCAGTTTCACGAAACGCATTTTGAATTTTTTGCTGGTACGTCGCCACCGCAATTTCTTGATCGGCCTTTGCCACATCAAGATTTGCCTGATTACGTCCCATAGTAAAAATTGGTAAGTTGATTGACGGTACAAAGCTCCACGTCCCTGAGCCTGAATCAAACAAGCCACTTAAATCACTAGACGTACTGCCCGCAGTCGCGGTTAAGCTAATGCTTGGGTAAAACGCCGCACGCGCTATACCTATATTCGCGTTAGCGGCTAATAAAGCATGCTCAGCGGCTTTAATATCAGGGCGCTGTGTTAATAAATCAGAGGGTAAACCAACCGGTACTTCTGGTAAATCCAGTAAATTAGTTAACGAGTTTGTCGGTAATAAATCACTCGATACAGGGCGCCCTACCAGTAAATCTAACGCGCTTTTATCACGTTTTAACAAGCGTTTATATGTTGCTATATCTACTTTTGCAGTGGCAACCGTACTTTTAAGCTGCTCAAGCGTAATTGCCGATGTAGCGCCTAAATCAAAGCTTTTTTGCGTAAGCGAGAGCGACTCCTGCTGCGAGCTTAATGTTTCTTTAGCAAGCTCTAATAGCTGTAAGTCAGTTGCGTAGTTTAACCAAGCATTGGCAAGCTCAGCAATGAGTGAAATTTGCGTGCTGTATTGCGTAAGCTCAGTGTTATAGAGGTTTTGCAGGGCTTGCTCAGACTGGTTACGTACCTTACCCCAAATATCTAATTCATAAGAGGTAATACCGACCGTTGCGCTGTACTGTGAGCTAATACCTGCTTCACCCGTACTGGTTAAATCAGCCGGTAAACGTTGGCGCGTAGCCCCACCATTAAAATCTAATGAAGGGTATAAACCCGAATCTTCAATTTGGTACAAACCGCGTACACGCTGCACATTTAATACCGCTATTTGCATATCTTTATTATGCTCAAGGCTCAAGCTAATCAAGGTTTGCAATTTTTCATCATTAAAAAATTGCTGCCAATGTAACTGCTGCGCTGCTGCTTGTTCAGTGTCAGATACATAAGTATCTGGCACTGGTAAAGCAAGGTCTTTTTGCTCAGGGGCTAGTTGGCAGCCACTTAAAACAACTAATGTAATTGCGCTTAAAGTGAAGCGTTTAATGCTCATTGTGCGCTCTCCTTTTTATCGTCGGTGTTTTTCATTGGAAATACACGACGAACTAAAACAAAGAATAACGGCACAAATACCACCACTAAAATAGAAGAGGCAAGCGTACCACCTATAATCGAAATACCCAGTGCATTTTGCGCACCTGAACCAGCACTTGAGGCAATAGCAAGCGGTATAACACCACAAATAAAGGCCATTGAGGTCATTAATATTGGACGTAAGCGTAAGTGTACTGCTGCAATAGCCGCATCGACTAACCCTAGGCCTTCTTGCATTTTATGAATCGCAAATTCTACGATTAATATTGCATTTTTAGAGGCTAATCCTATGGTGGTTAATAAACCTACCTGAAGGTAAATATCATTAGATAAACCTGCCATTACCGCGGCAACCGTCGCACCAAATATACCTAATGGCACAATAAGCATAACCGCAAACGGTACAGCCCAGCTTTCATAAAGCGCTGCTAAACATAAAAATACAAACAATAGCGATATGCCGTAAAGTAACGGTGCTTGGCCACTGCTAGAGCGCTCTTGAAACGAGATACCCGTCCACTCAGAGGCAATTCCATTAGGAAGTTGTTTAACTAAGCGCTCCATTTCATCCATTGCTTGGCCAGTACTGTAACCTGGTGCAGCAGTACCTTGAATTTCCATTGCTGAAAAGCCGTTATAACGCTCAAGACGTGGTGAACCATAGGTCCAATACGAACTTGCAAAGGCTGAAAATGGCACCATATCGCCGCTGTCATTACGTACATACCACTTATTTAAATCCTCTGGCACCATACGTCCTTGCGCTTCACCTTGTAGGTAGACCTTTTTAACGCGGCCACGGTCAATAAAGTCATTAACGTAACTACTACCCCACGCAGTTGATAGCGTGCTGTTAATATCAGCCTGAGACACACCGAGTGCTTGTGCTTTAGCAAGGTCAACATCAAGTTGCAGCTCGGGCATATCTTCTTGTCCATTTGGACGCACGCCCGCTAAAATTGGACTTTGGCTTGCTAAACCTAATAACTGATTTCGTGCAGCTAAAAGTGCCTCATGGCCAAGGCCTACACGGTCTTGTAAGAAAATATTAAAGCCATTAGCAGTTCCCAGCTCAACAATTGCAGGTGGCGGAAAGGCAAAAACAAATGCTTCTTTTATCGTTGAAAAGTAGCCCATCGCTTTACCTGCAACACCTTGAACAGATAACTCGTCACGCTGACGCTCATCCCAATGTTTAAGATTTATAAAGGCAATTGCTGAGTTTTGACCAGAACCTGCAAAACTAAAACCAGTCACGGTTAAAATACCGTTTACTGCTTCAGATTGATCGTTTAAAAAGTGATTTTCTACCTTTTTAACAACCTCAAGCGTTTGCTGTGTTGTAGAACCCGCTGGTAATGAAACTTGGTTAAATAAAATACCTTGGTCTTCGTCTGGTAAAAACGCCGTTGGTAAATGCGAAAATACATACACCATGCCACCCACTATCACCGCGTAAATAAGTAAATAACGCTTAGAGTGGTTGATCATTCGGCTAACAAAGCCTTGCGCACCGCTATTAGTTTTATCAAACCCACGGTTAAAGCCAGAGAAAAATTTGCCAATAAATGAGGTGTTATCGTGAACGTGGCTTGGTTTTAAAAGCGTTGCACACAATGCAGGTGTTAAAATAAGTGCCACCAATACCGAAAGACCCATCGCCGATACCAGTGTAATAGAGAACTGACGATAAATGATACCGGTAGAACCACTAAAAAATGCCATTGGAATAAATACAGCCGAAAGCACCATAGCTATACCTACCAGCGCGCCTTTAATTTCATCCATCGATTTACGTGTTGCTTCAAGCGCTGAGAGTTTTTCCTCGGTCATTAAGCGCTCTACGTTTTCTACAACAACGATTGCATCATCTACCAATAATCCTATGGCAAGTACCATCGCAAACATCGTTAGTGTATTTATTGAATAACCAAAGGTGTATAAAATACCAAACGTACCAAGTAAAACTACAGGCACGGCAATAGTTGGAATAAGTGTTGCCCTAAAGTTTTGTAGGAACAAATACATAACTACAAATACTAAAACAACGGCTTCAATTAAAGTGTGAATAACTTTTTCGATAGAGAGCGATACAAATGGCGTTGTGTCGTAAGGTACAACCGCATCTAACCCTTCAGGAAAAAATGGCTTTAACTCTTCAATTGCTTTTTTAACACCTTCAGCTGTATCAAGTGCGTTCGCGCCACTGGCTAATTTGATACCTAAGCCTGATGCTGGTTGTCCATCGTAACGTGCAACAACACGATAGCTTTCACCGCCAAGCTCTACTCTAGCAACGTCCTCTAGACGCACAAAAGAGCCATCTGGATTGGTTTTAACTAAGATTTGTTCAAATTGCTCTGGCGTTTGTAATCGGCTTTGCGCCGTTACTGTAGCATTAAGCTGCTGACCATCAACCGCTGGCATACCACCAAGTTGACCAGCAGATACTTGTGCATTCTGTGCAGAAATAGAGGCGCTGATGTCGGCAGGTGTAAGCTGATAGTTTTGTAGTTTTGCAGGGTCTAACCAAATACGCATCGCGTACTGAGAACCAAACAGCTGTACTTCACCTACGCCTTCAACACGCGAGACAACGTCTTGCACGTTTGATGAAACATAATCGCCAATATCAATATTGGTCATGCTGCCATCTTTAGACACAAAAGCATAAACCATTAAAAAGTTACGCGCTGATTTTGCAACTACCACACCTTGCCTTTGTACGGCTTCTGGTAATAGTGGAGTTGCTGTAGCTAGTTTATTTTGCACTTGAACTTGTGCAATATCAGGGTCAGTTTCAGCGCTAAACGAAAGTGTAAGCGTAGCAGAACCACTCGACTCAGACGTAGATGACATATAAAGCAAGCCATCAAGCCCTTTCATTTTTTGCTCAATAACTTGCGTTACCGTATCTTCAAGTGTTCGTGCAGATGCACCAGGGTACGTTGCAGTAATACTCACTGCAGGTGGTGCAATTGAAGGATACTGCGAAATAGGTAAACTCCTAATCGCCAAAATACCTGCAAGCATCACTACAATAGCGAGTACCCAAGCAAATATCGGTCTGTCGATAAAAAATCGTGACATTAAAACTCTCCGTTATTGCGCTTGATCGGCTTTAGCAGACGATTGAATTTCAGATGGGTTCACAGGTGCACCAGGGCGGATTTTTTGTAAACCTTCAATAATCACTTTATCGCCATCGCTTAGCCCGTCGGTTACTAACCAGTTTGAACCAATCGTTCTGTCTACTTTTAAAACGCGGCTTTCAACGGTGTTTTCTTTGCTAACAACCATGGCTGTTGGCTCGCCTTTTGTATTACGGCTAACCCCACGTTGCGGCACTAAAATAGCGTCTTGTTTTACGCCCTCAACCACTGAGGCACGTGCATACATACCCGGTAATAATAACTTATCAGGATTTGGGAATTTAGCGCGTAAGGTAACCGACCCTGTGCTTGGGTCTACTGTCACTTCAGAGAACTGTAACGTGCCTTTAAGTGGATAAGTTGAGCCATCTTCCATTTGCAGTTCAACATCTGTTTGCGATTGTGAATCAACGCTCAATGAACCTGAAGAAATAGCTTTTTTAAGTTGAGTTAGCTCGTTGCTTGATTGGGTTAAATCAACATAAATAGGGTCAAGCTGGGTCACTGTTGCCAGTGCTGTTGTTTGATTAGCGCTAACAAGCGCACCAACAGTAACGCTCGATTTACTAATTTGGCCACTGATTGGAGAAGATACATGGCTGTAGTCTAGGTTAATTTGCGCCGATTTAAGCTGTGCTTTTGCCGTTAATAGCTCTGCTTGTGCTTGCTTTTGCGCTGCATCTGCTTCGTCAAAGTCTTGCTGACTTACGGCTTTAATTTTTAAAAGCTCGCTATAACGCGACGCTTTTGATTTAGTGCTGGCAATACTTGCCTCTGCGCGCGCTACGCTTGCTTCACTTGCTGCTAAGTCTGCTTCAAATGTAGCAGGGTCTATTTGATACAGTGCTTGGCCTTGTTTAACCTCATTACCTTCAACAAATAAACGAGATTGTACAATACCACTTACTTGTGGACGAATTTCAGCAATTTGAAATGCACTAATGCGACCAGGAAGTTCTTTTTTGAGAGTAAGCGCTTGGCTTTTTACTGTAATTACACCCACTGGGACAGCTTTAGGAGCTGAAGCTTGTGACTGCTCAGCAGCCTGATCACAACCAGTTAAAGCAACAGAACCGACGAGGGCTGACAATACAAATAAAGCGATGCGGGAACGCTGCATGTTAAATACCTTTTAGTTTAGAGTGAACGATCATTCTAAATTAAAATGCGCTGATAATGAATCTTAATAAGGAGAAATTTACACAAACTTACACTATTGAGTACAATATACGCCTTAGGTAGCATTTAATGTTAATTTGATGAAAATAGAATCAAAGCTGTTTGAAAATAAAGCAATTAAACAGATTGAAATAACCACTCCTTTTAAGCATAAAACTTTTAAATAGGCACAAAAAAGCCAAGCTAAAAACAACTTGGCTAGTTATATAAACGACTATCTTACTTTTTTAAAGGGGGGTGTCGTTCTGTGGATTAATAACTCTTGAAACTAACAACTGCTCTACCCTAATGCCCTCTACATCAACAACTTCAAACTTAAAGCCTGAAAAAGTTAAATGCTCTGCACGTTTAGGGATTCGCTTCATACTGTAAATTAAAAATCCAGCGACAGTTTCATAGTGCATCTGATCTGGAAATTCTTCTATATCAAGTACCTTTGCTAAATCGGTAATTGGAGTTAACCCATCTACAAGCCATGAATTTTTATCGCGCTCTATGATTAATTCGTCGCCTTGGTGAGTAATTAAATCCCCCATAAACCCTTTCATTAAGTCTTTAACGGTAACAATACCCACCGAAAGTGCATATTCGTTTACTACAACAGCAAACGGCTTTGCTGCACTTTTAAACGCGTTTAAAGCTTCAGATAAACTTAATGTTTCGGGTAAGTAAAAAACATCTGTTTCAATCAGCTCTTGCTTAATATTAGCTGGCTCACCCTTTAGTACTTGTCGTAGTATATCTTTTGACTCAACAGAGCCGCGTAATTTATCTAAATTACCCGAGACCACTAAAAAATGATTATGGGGGTTTTCAATAATTTTGGTGGCTATATCGTGGCTGCTTTCATTTAAGTCAAAATAAACTATTTGGTCGCGTGGGGTCATTACACTTGATAAAAAGCGTGCTTCTAGTTCAAACACATTGCCAATTAGCTCATACTCTTGTTGTTGTAAGCTGCCGTATTCTGCGCCCGCGTCCATCATCGCCACAATGTCTTCGGTGGTAACAATGTCTTCTCGCTCTGCGGGTACTTTAAATAAACGCAGTACAAAATTAGTTAAACCATTAAAAAACATCACTAATGGCGTAAGTGCAAAAGTAACCCATCGCATTAATGTTACCACACGCACAGCCACCGCTTCGGGCATGATCATCGCTAAACGCTTTGGCATTAAATCAGCAAATAATATAAACAGCGAGGTAATGGTAAAAAACGAAAATAAAAAACTAATTTTTTCAAGGTGTACACCTTGATAAAAAAGCACCAAGATACTTTGTACATAAGGCGATAGCGCTTGTTCGCCCACTATTCCGCCTAAAATAGCAATCGCGTTTAGGGCAATTTGGATCATCGCAAAAAACGCCCCAGGGTTTTCTTGCAGTTTTAATACCGCGGCCGCGTTATCACTGCCTTCATCGGCCATTACCCGCAGTTTAATTTTACGCGACGCTGCAATAGCAATTTCCGACATGGCAAACAACGCACTGATCAAGATCAATAAGCTAATCCCGATTAAATCACCCATTTAACGCTCCAAAAAGTTAGCGCTTTTTCAATAAAAAGCAGCTGATTATAGACGCTTTTTTAAACGCGGCAATTTATATTTATGCTTTTACAGGCTAAATTAATAAGCCATTGAATTAGCGTTGTTTATTTTTCTTTTTTGCTTCATCGAATGCCAGCGAAAGTCTATCTTGTAGGCTTTGCGGCATGTTTTTATTACAGGCAAAGTAAAGGGGGGAGTGTTGTGTATTGAGCGTAAATATAGGCTCTAATAATTTAAGCTTTGGCTCAAACTGTGCGCGGTAGTTAAATTGTTTTTTACTTAAAATAACAAAGTCGAGAATATCGTGCCGTGTGCTTATTAATTTATCTATTTTGTCTAAGTTATCAATTATCAATAAGTTTTTAGCCTCACTAAAGCCACGCTCTAGCAAATAATGGTGGCTAAAATTATCCCTAAGCACCGCTGTTTTATATTTTTTAGCGTCGTTAAGCGTTTTTAAGCGAATGTTACGTGATTTAAGGGCATAAATAGCAGAGTCAAAACTTTCAAGCTCAGCCACCCAGCTAAACTTATCTTCTCGCTTAGGTAACCTTACAATAGAAAATATACAGGTATTCGTATCTCTTAATACTGCGTTATAAGACACAGCCCAACTATGCGCTAACATAGTGTATTTAATATCTGTATTGGCGAGCGCGTTTCTCACTTTATCTACAGAGCGCCCTGCAAGTTGGTTGTTTTCGTCAATGTATTGAAAGTCGGGGAATACTTCGGTCACTATTGTAATTTCAGCTGCATTGAGCCTTATGCATGCAAAACACAACAAAAATAAGTACAGCTTCATCTAGCTTCGCCTCAAAACTAAAACAGATATACACCAACTATAGCCGAGGGTAACCGAACCGCTAGTTTTTAACCTAGCCCTATACGCTGATAGGACTAGATTTTTTTAAAGACTAACCTGCTATCTATTCATTGCACTAATTAAGAACGCTGAAATTTTAGCGCCTTCACGTAATGTTGTTTCTGAACTTGCTTGGCCTACTAATGAGCTGTCGGTAAATGGCGCTATTTCCATCATGTCGGCGCCAGTAATTGGAAACTCATCGGCAATAGCTTGTAAAATATCCAGTGCATGTTGCGGGGTTAAGCCGTTATCTTCTGGTGTGCCCGTGGCTGAGGCAAATTCGGCATCGAGTGCATCTATGTCAAAGCTTACGTACACTTCATCTACTTTATCGGCTTTAAGCTGCGCAATGGTTTCATCAGCAACCGCTTTTGCACCACGCTCTATTATTTCATTAGCCCAATGTTGTTTTACTCCAAAGGTGCTTTCCCAGTGCGATTTAGGTTTACCGCTTGAGCGAATACCAAACTGGATTAAATGATGCGGTGCAGGTAAAAACTCTAATATATGCGTACACCACGAGCCAAAGCATAAATCTATCCCTAAGCGCTCTACTAATAAATCGGTATGCGCATCAAAATGAATAATAGCGGTACGTTTGCCTTGCTCACGCTTAGCTTTTAAATACGCTTTAGTTAGCGGGTAGCTAATTGAGTGATCGCCCCCAATCCCAAATATGCCTTTATCTTTAAATGTGGCGTAAAAGCTGTCACACACATCTTCGGTAATAGAAAGTGGGCTTACGTAGTAATCATCGTTTTTATCGCCGTATAGGGCTTTTTGGCAGTTTGAAATTGTGGCGTCGTTTAAGTATTTATCATGCAATAAATGCGGGATAACGCGTACATCACCTAAATCAAAAGAGCGGCACTGGGTTTGCTGATCAATCAAGGCTGAGCGTAAAAATAATGGCCCCCAGTTTGCGCCACGTAAAATACCGCCGCCACAATCTGAGCTAATACCTAACATAACCGCTTTGTGAGGAGATTCGGGTAATTGTGTTAAAGAATCGCGCCACAAAACATCAACATTTTCGCTTTGCCCATACAATTTATTACGTAATGCCGCTTTACGCTCTTTCGCGGTATTAACTGTAAATACACCATCGCCAGGTGCACATAAACAGTGCTCTACTTTACGTTTAAATGCGTCAAATTGTGTGCTCATAATAAATCCTATACTTGTGTGTTTTATTCATGTGGTTTTGATTAGTTATGCAAAAACTAAAATTATCGACCTATTTGCAAATATCGCGTAATGCGCTCACTTATTGCTCAAGCATTATTTACGCGCTTATATAAAAGCCGTTAAAATAAAGTCAAAATAAAACCGTAACTATTTGTTATTAAATAACTAAAAATGCTTTAAACCACGTATTGATAAATTTAAATTATCACCATAATCAATACATATAGACTCTCAATAAACAAGTCAACCACCCACCTTTTAACGAACTTTAAGCCTTTGATTTAATATTCAATGTGAATGAATAAAGCCATCATTTATAAGTATTTTTCAACATCGGACATACGTCCTGTACTTAGTTTACATTTGCCGTAATGATGCTAGATTGACAACAAATTTTTATAAAAAGGCTTAGTTATGGAAAAGGTATTTCACTTAGGATTATGTATTGACGATTTAAAAGGGGCTGAGCTTGCTATTGTCCCTGGTGACCCAGATCGTGCTGCACGCATTTCTCAATTCCTAGACAACCCAACCTGCCTTGCTCAAACACGTGAGTTTCATGTTTATTTAGGCCAGTTAAATGGTCACTCTGTGGTGATTTGTTCAACCGGTATTGGCGGCCCTTCAACCTCTATTGCTGTAGAAGAGCTGGCACAGCTTGGCGTACGTACTTTCTTACGCATTGGTACTACTGGGGCAATTCAGCCACATATTAATGAAGGTGATATTTTAGTAAGCCAAGCGTCTGTGCGTTTAGATGGCGCAAGCCAACACTTTGCACCACTTAGCTACCCTGCGGTATCTGACTTTTTTGCAACTCAAGCTATGGTGCAAGCGTGTAAAAACCTAGATATCGACTTCCACATTGGTATTACTGCCTCAAGCGATACATTCTACCCAGGGCAAGAGCGTTACGATACGCATTCGGGTTATGTACCTAAGTCATTACAAGGTAGCTGTGAAGAATGGCAAAACCTAGGCGTGATGAACTATGAAATGGAGTCTGCTACCTTATTTACCATGTGTGCAGCGCTAGGCCTTAAAGCGGCGTGTGTTGCCGGTGTATTGGTTAACCGTACTCGCCAAGAAATTCCAAACGTTGATCACGGTGAAATTGAGAAAAAATCAGTGGCTGTGGTATTAGAAGCTGCAAAAGTACTATTAGGCTAATGCCTTTTTAGCGCTTTAATAAAACGCATAAAGCACAGCAATTGCTGTGCTTTATTGTTTTTAGCTTAATCTAAATTCTGGTTACCTTAGCTCTGCGCTTATCACTTCTATTTCTGGCAAATTGCTAAAGCTTGCAAGTACCGCACGTGCTACTCCCCCTTGGTTTTCATGACCTTGGGTTTCTAACAGTGTAATTGCTTTAATCGTTTTATCGTTAAAGCTTAGACCCGCTAAAAACAATTGACTAAGCGCACTTTGTAGTGGCGAAAGGCTTGGGCTGTAAGCCGCGTTTTCTGCGTAACTGCCGTAAAAGTCACCATTATCAAAGGTGCTTATTTTAACTGCGCTAAAGTTGTTACTGTAAGGTACGTAGGCCATTAGCGCCATGGCTGCTAGTTTTTCATCGAGAGCTGTATCTGCAAATGTGTATTGCTGCTGTTTTGGGTTAAACAGGCTAAAATCGTTGCCTAAATCAGTGGGGCCAAATGAATGCGGTAATAAATCAGCTAATTTAAAGTGCTGATCTGGTAGTAAAATATCAAACTCTTTTGCATCAGCCAGTTCGTTCATAAACTGCCTGCAATAACCACATGGGGCATCGCTAATTGCTATTTTTAGTATTTTTTTTGCGCCATTTAACCACGCATTGTTAATCGCCGACTGCTCTGCATGCACGACTAAACTAAGCGCTTGGTGATCAAACTCTACATTAGCACCAAAATAAAAATTTATATCACCTTGCTCATCAAGTGCTTTAACAATAGCTCCCACATGAAAATGAGAAACAGGAGCCACCGAAAATTCAGACGCTAAAGGCACTAAACCTTGTAATAACGCGTCATCAGATACATTAAGTTGCGCGCATAATTGGCTAATATCGTTAGGATGTAAAATACCGCGCTGGGCTTTTAATTGGCTGCGTAATGCTTGAGTTTGCGTAACGCATAATGAGATATGTGAATTTGTGAGTGCTGTGTCTTGTTGCACAGTAAAAGTTGCTGATGCCATAACATATTATAATTATTTAATGGCTAAGTAGTTTAAAAGGTTAGGCGCCTAAATGCCAGCAAAAAAAGGGAGCACACTGTGCTCCCCTGTTTTTTAGTTAAAGTAGACTAACCAGTATTGCGCATACCTGCAGCAATACCTGTCATAGTGATCATTAATGCATTATCAATATCACCTTCACTTACTTTATCGCTTGAGCGCGAACGGCGCAGCAGCTCAACTTGCAGTACATTAAGCGGATCGGTGTACGGATTACGCAGCGCAATCGACTCTTTTATCCATGGTTGATCTGCCAATAAGCTATTTTGAGGGCTAAGCGATTGCACTAAGCTAATTGCTTCTTCTAGCTCTTTACGTAACGAGGTACCCAGTGGTTTGTACATATCTTCCACCAGCGCGTTATCGTAATGCTCACTTAACCAGCTATCGGCTTTACTAAATACCATTTCTAGCATTTCAAGACGTGCTCTGAAAAATGGCCATTGCAGGCTCATTTCGTGCAGTGTTTCTATGCCGTATTTATCGAGTGCCGCTTTTAAGCCTGTTAATGCACCAAGCCATGCAGGTAACATTAAACGGTTTTGGCTCCATGCAAAAATCCATGGAATAGCACGTAAGCTCTCAACCCCACCATTTGGGTTACGTTTCGCAGGACGCGAGCCCAATGGTAATTTAGACAGCTCTAGCTCAGGCGTTGCCATTCTAAAGTAAGGAACAAAGTTTTCATCATGGCGAACCACATTACGGTAGTGATCGCACGACTGCTCGCTTATCAACTTCATCACTTCACGCCATTCTTGCTTAGGCTCTGGCGGTGGTAATAAGTTACTTTGCAGTACAGCACCCGCGTAAATATTTAAACTTTGCAGTGCTACATCGGGTAAACCAAACTTAAAGCGGATCATTTCGCCTTGCTCAGTTACACGCAAGCCACCTTTTAATGAACCAGGCGGTTGTGAATGCAGTGCTTGTGCAGCAGGCGCCCCACCGCGCCCTACCGTACCACCACGACCATGGAATAAAACAAGTTCAATGCCGCGCTCATCGGCAAGCTGCACTAGTTTATCCATTGCTTCGTACTGTGCCCAGCCTGCGGCCATCATGCCGGCATCTTTAGCTGAATCAGAATAACCAATCATGACATTTTGGGTATTTTTAATATGCCCGCGGTACCATACGTTATCAAGCAACGTGGTAATTACATCGCTACCGGCGTTTAAATCGTCAAGCGTTTCAAACAAAGGCGCTACTGGTAAATCAAACTGACAGCCACTTTCTTTTAAAAGCAGTTGTACAGCTAAAATGTCAGAGGCGGTACGCGCCATTGAAATAATATACAAGCCAAATGTTTTTTCATCTTGCTTAGCTATTACATCAAAGGTGTCGAGTACTTCTTGCACCTCTGGACTTGGTTGCCAGTTTTTAGGAATAAGCGGACGGCGTGAGTTAAGCTCGGTAAGCAAAAATGCTTGCTTATCTTGCTCTTGCCATTGGTTGTAATCACCTAAGCCTAGGTGGCGTGTAAGCTCAGAAAACACATCGCTGTGGCGGTCTGAATCTTGGCGCACATCAAGTTTTGCCAAACGCAGGCCAAAGCTATTTATACGGTGCAGTAAATCAAGTAATAAACCATCGGCGACAACTTTCATGTTGCACTTTAATAAAGAGCGATAGCACACCTCTACTGGGTGCTTGATTTGATTTATATCAGTGATTAAGTCTTCTGAATCGCTGCGCTTATTCTTAATTTTTGCACCTAAATGCACCACTGTTTCAGAGACTTGGTTTTTAAGCTTTTTAAGTACAGCGCGATAAGGTTCAAAGTCTTGTCCTGCCAGCTCAATTAGCTCATCGCTTGCATCTGACATGCTCAGCTCTGCGCTTAGCGTGTCAATATCACGGCTGTATAAATCAAGTGCCATCCAACGACCATGGTCAAGTACTTGCTGTGTTACCTGTGCGGTTACAAATGGGTTACCGTCACGGTCTCCGCCCATCCAAGAGGTAAACTCAATGGGGCTGTAATCAATCGGAAGCTCTAAACTTAAATGCTCTTTAACTTGATCTGAAAACTCACGTAAAAAGCGTGGCACAGCATGCCATAAGCTGTTTTCAATAACAGCGTATCCCCATTTAGCTTCATCAACTGGGCTTGGGCGAGAACGACGAATATCATCGGTGTGCCATGCTTGGCTGATAAGCTGAGCGATACGGTTTAAAATAGCTTCACGCTCTTGTGGTAAATTGTCTTTGCGCTCAAGCGAGGCTAAACAATCACTTAATTCTACGTGCTTATTAATAATGGTACGGCGCGTCACCTCGGTTGGGTGAGCGGTTAATACTAAGTTTATGTGGAGTTTTGAGAGTGTTTCGGCCAGATGATTACTATCTAATTGGCCTTCTTTTGCTTTTGCAGTTAACGTTTTTAATGTTTGAGTGAGAGGATTTAGTTGGCAAAAACCAACATCATTAAAACGCGAAACAGTGTGGAACTGCTCTGCTACATTAGCTAAATTTAAAAAATGATTAAATGAACGGGCAACCGGTAAAAGCTCTTCATCACTAAGCGCATGTAGTACCTCAATTAGCGCTTGTCTGTCGTCTTCGTTACCACTGCGAGATGACTTTGATAAAGCACGAATTTCCTCTACTTTATCTAAAATCGCTTGGCCTTGGGCATCTTTAATAGTTTGTCCTAGTAGCTGCCCAAGTAAATTAACATTACCTCGCAAGGCGGCATATTGTTCACTCATTTCTCAGTCTCCTTTGTTTCATGGAATGCTATTAATATCATCATGAGCGCAGATTTAATAGATCCATTTGCAATGGTGAATCGTAATTAGCTATATGTAAATTATTAGAAAACGGCTTTTATGATCATTTTTTACGACGCCAGCTGCCCGCTTTGCAATACCGAAATGCAGCACCTTAAAGATGCTGATACTAAACATAAAATTGTTTTAGAAGACCTTAATAGCCACGATTTTAGCGCACGTTATCCAAGTGTTAATAAAAACAAGGCCATGGCTATATTGCATGCACAGTTACCAACTGGCGAGATGATTTACGGCTTAGATGTTACCTATCAAGCGTGGAAAACAGTAGGAAAATACCGCTGGTTGAAAATTTTTCGCTTGCCAATAATTCGCTACTTCGCTGATGCCGCCTATATGTTTTTTGCAAAACACAGACAAAAAATAAGCCGTTTGCTCATGCCAAACGCCTCCTGTTTAAACGGCCAATGCACTGTTAATACAAAGGACAAACAATGAAAACAATTGTTTTATTTGGTGCCAGTAGCGCAATAGCACAAGCTTATATTGAGCACCTACAAATAAATGCACCCACAGTGCAAGTTATATGTGTCAGCTCAAAAAAGACAAAAACAAATAGTAATGTTGTTTACCTAAAGAGCGATTACACAGCGCAAAGCTTAGCCAAGGTTACAACTTACTTAAAAGAGCAAAATGCCGAGATTCAACAAGTCGTTATGTTTAATGGCACTTTACACAACAAAACCCACATGCCAGAAAAAAAGCTAGAAGAGCTAAACGCAGACTATTTTAACGAATTATTTAATTCCAACACACTCACTCCCTTACTGTGCTTACAAAGCATTTTGCCGCTGTTAACACATAAAACGCAGTGCACTATAACGGCGCTCAGTGCGCGTGTGGGCAGTATTAACGATAATAAATTAGGCGGATGGTATACATACCGCGCATCTAAAGCGGCCTTAAACATGCTATTTAAAACCGCAGCGGTAGAACTGGCGCGCCGAGCTAAAAATACTAAACTGGTGTTATTTCATCCGGGCACTACCGATACTGCGCTTTCAAAACCATTTCAAAAAAACGTACCTGCGGATAAGCTTTTTAGCGCTGAATTTGTAGCTAAACAGCTTTTTACACTTACGTTTAATAACCCTCATTTAAAACTTAACGGTGAGCCCGCCTATTTAGATTGGCAAGGCGAAGCCATACCCTGGTAAGGACCTTTAATGCATTTTACTAAAGAGCGCATAAACGCACTTGAAAAACACACTCGTACTCATTTAATTAATTCACTTTCGGGTTTTAAAAGCGCCAACTTAATTGGCACGCAAGATAAGCAAGGCAATAAAAATGTAGCTATTGTTAGCTCGGTTATTC
Organism: Pseudoalteromonas sp. GABNS16E; assembly: GCF_028598715.1. Taxonomy (NCBI): domain Bacteria; kingdom Pseudomonadati; phylum Pseudomonadota; class Gammaproteobacteria; order Alteromonadales; family Pseudoalteromonadaceae; genus Pseudoalteromonas; species Pseudoalteromonas sp. GABNS16E. Next base: position 32,615 of record NZ_JAQREZ010000008.1, on the reverse strand, counting down.
ATTTAGGGGCTCACCCGCCATTAGTTGGTATGATAATGCGCCCTAATAGCGTGCCTCGCCATACGTTTGAAAACATCATAGAAACCGGCTGTTACACCATTAACCAAGTTAATAAGGCCATATATAAGCAAGCTCATCAAACATCAGCCCGCTACGATAAAGACGAGTCAGAGTTTGACGCAACAGGTTTAACGCCAGAGTACCTAAATGAATTTACAGCCCCTTTTGTGCAAGAGTCGCGATTAAAATACTCTGTAAAATACGTTGAGCACCAACACTTAGCCGTTAATGGCACAGAGCTGGTTATAGGTGAAATTACAGATGTGTATTTAGATGAAGCTGCGCTGCAAAGTGATGGCTTTTTAGATTTACAAGCCATTGAAACAGTGGCTGTAACAGGGCTTGATAGCTACCACACTAGCAATAAATTATCGCGTTTACCTTACGCTAAAAAACCTTAGCATGCATGTTGTCGCATAATATTGAATTATGCTTTTACATTAAACACAATGCCTAACACCAAACTGCTTATTGGGGCTTTTTAACATTTTAGTGAAATTTAATTTGTTCAATTGCTCAAGTATTTATGCAGCTTGGTATTGAAACCAAGGAGACTTTTATGGCCACACTAGGCGTTGGTACACACACAAGCGAGCAAGCATTAGCGGGATTAAGCAACATGACCGCCGATGTAACCCCTATTCAAGCAGATGAATATTTACAGCGCATTGCAAAAGCACAAGCTTATATGCAAGCAAATAATATTGATGCAATTTATTTAAATGCAGGTACAAACCTCACTTACTTCACAGGTATGAAATGGTATGCAAGTGAGCGCATGGTTGGCGCCATTTTACCCGCTATAGGCGATGTACAATACATAGCCCCTTATTTTGAAATTGGCACCCTAAACGGCTTTAAAGTGATTGAAGGCCCCATTCATGGCTGGCAAGAACACGAAAGTCCATATGCGTTATTTGTAAGTGTACTCAAGCAGCTCAACATTAATGACAATGCCACAATAGGCATTGATGAAAGTGCACAGTTTTTTATATTCGACGGTATAAACAAAGCGCAAAAAGGCCTAAATATAGTTAATGCACAGAGCGTTACTGCACATTGCCGCATGCATAAATCGGCAAACGAATTAGCGCTCATGCAATGCGCAATGGATATGACTTTAGCTGTACATCAAGCAACTGCAAGCATGCTTTACGAAGGTATTACCACCACAGAGGTAGAAGCCTTCATTAAAAAAGCGCATCAAAAAGTAGGTGCCCCCGGTAACTATTTTTGTATTGTTTTATTTGGTGTGGCGACCTCATTTCCACATGGCGTTAAAGATGCGCAAGTGCTTAAAAAAGGCGATATGGTATTAATAGATACCGGTTGCAAAGTGCATGATTACCTTTCAGATATAACCCGCACCTATGTATTTGGTGAGCCAACAGTGCGCCAGCGCATGTTTTGGGATCATGAAAAAGCAGCGCAACTCGCCGCCTTTAGTGCTGCAAAAATTGGCGCTACGTGTGAAGCAGTTGATGCCGGCGCTCGTCACTATTTAGCGGCTCAAGGATTGGGGCCACAGTACCAAACACCGGGCTGCCCGCATCGTACGGGCCATGGTATTGGCTTAGACATTCACGAATGGCCTTATTTAGTCGGTGGAGACAAAACCCCACTTGCACCTGGCATGTGTTTTAGTAACGAGCCAATGCTAGTTATACCTGATGAATTTGGTGTACGTTTAGAAGATCACTTTTATATGACCGACAACGGCCCACATTGGTTTACACAACCAAGTTACAGTATTGACGACCCGTTTGGGCTTAACGCTTAAACCCTTTATAAAGAGCAGCAATTAGCTGCTCTTTTTAGTTTGAGGATTGATAATGCATACTTCATCCCAATATCCTCTGTTATACCAAAGCAATCCGCAAAAGGATGAATATGAAAAACTTTAAAATTGATATCGTGTCAGACGTAATGTGCCCATGGTGCGTAATAGGTTATAAAAACCTAGAAACAGCGCTTGGCCAACTTAAAGACGAGATGAGTGCAGATATTACATGGCATCCTTTTGAGCTAAACCCTGACATGCCGCTTGAAGGTCAAAATTTAAACGAGCACCTAATGCAAAAGTACAACCTGACTGAAGAGCAAGGCGATGAAAATCGTAAAAACATGTTCGAAGCAGGCCAGCGTGCCGGGTTTACCTTTAATTTTAATAGTGAGCGCATCATGATCAACAGCTTTGATTTACACCGCCTACTTACTTGGGCGCGTGAAGAAGATAAGCAAACCGAATTAAAGCTTGCCATGTTTGAAGCACACTTCACCGATTTAAAGTACTTAAATCAAGAAGAGGCACTGCTTGATGTAGTCGCAAGTGTTGGCCTTGATAAAGAACAGGCGCGTAGTATTTTACACTCAGATAAATACGTTCAAACAGTACACCAAGAGCAAGACCGCTTTAAGCAAATGGGTATTACTTCAGTCCCTACATTTATTATCAACGATAAATATGCAATTAGTGGCGGACAACCAAGCGACTCATTTATTCAAGCACTAAAACAAATTAGTGAAGAAGAAGCCAAACAAGACGCTTAGCAAGTAAGCTGCTGTTTAACATATATAAGGCTGCGCAATGCAGTCTTATATGATTTTAAAGGTGCAGCGTGACTTTACTGCCTACGTGAACCTATTTTTCTATAAGCTTTTAACAAAAACCTCTGCTACTCAAACTTTACCTTCTGCGCTTTTATAAAAGTGCTGGCACTATACGTGCATTGCCTATTTTGTGTTCTTAATGAGTGTGCTGCGCGCTATTTTATTTCAAATGCCACGTAAATATTACAAGGTGCTATTAACTTCTTTCATACCGCCATTCACTCACTATTACTTAAGGGCTAACGAGTAACTAAATACGCATAAGGAGCAAGCATGGCTAAGTCAGCAACATTATACAGAATGGTAACTAATGAGCATATTTGCCCATTTGGACTCAAATCAAAAGATTTACTTAAGCGAAAAGGCTATAAGGTAGATGATAAGCCGCTGACTTCGCGCGAAGAAACCGATGCATTTCAACAAAAGCACAATGTTGATACCACACCACAAACATTTATCGATAACGAACGCATTGGCGGGTATGACGACCTGCGAGCTTACTTTAATAAATCGGAGCTTGGTCAACAGGGCACTACTTACACTCCCGTAACGGCTATTTTTGCTGTTACCTTATTGCTTGCCTTTGCATTTAGCTACTCGACTGGCTTTGCACTTTTTTCTATGCATACAGTTATGCTGTTTGTCGCGCTAACAATGGGCGTACTGGCTATTCAAAAATTACGCGACTTATACAGCTTTAGTAATTCTTTTATAACCTATGATTTATTTGCGATGAAAGTAGTGAGATATGCTTATGTGTATCCATTTTTAGAAGCATTTGTAAGTATTGGCATGATTGCAGGGCTTTCAGCTTATATTGTTGCACCAATTTCTTTATTTATTGGGGGTGTTGGCGCCGTGTCGGTGATTAAGGCTGTTTACATAGACAAACGCGAGCTTAAATGTGCCTGTGTTGGCGGAGATAGTAATGTACCGCTGGGATTTGTCTCTCTGACCGAAAACCTGTTTATGATTGCTGCGGGTATCTGGATGTTTGTTAAATAAAAAAACTGAATACTAAAAAGGCTGCAGTGTGCAGCCTTTTTAGTATTTTTCAGCGAGCTTATTAAGTACGATAAAGCACTTTAATTACATGCCAGCCAAATTTAGTTTTAACTAAATGTGGCTCTAAAATTGCGCCATTAAAGGCTATTTTGTCAAACTGCGGAACCATTTGCCCGCGTCTAAATTCGCCAAGGTCACCGCCTTTTTTACCTGATGGGCACGACGAGTATTTTTTAGCTAAGGTTTGAAATTTGGCACCTTTACCTAATTGCTTAATAATGTCTTCTGCTATTTCTTTGTGTTTAACCAATATGTGGAGTGCGTGCGCTGTACTTGCCATTTCAAAGCCCTGATAATTTAAAACGCGGCGATTTTAGCACAGCCACCTAAACCTAGCATCTACTTATAGCTAAGTTAACTTAGCCAATTATAAATAATGTTTTGCGTCCTCTGGGTTGGGTATTCTGCAATACTGATATTTGCCAAATAAGGTATACCGGTTTAAAGCAATTTTATCGTATAGCCAATTATTAAAGGTGCTGGGTAAAACACTAAATACAGTGGCTAGTTTATAGGGGTAACCTAGCTGCTTTACCACTTCAAAAAAAGCATGACTTTGCGTGTACGCTTTGCCGTTTTGTAGGTAAACCATTGAGGCGTATTGTGTGGTTGAAAAACCAAAATGAGTTAATAGCAGTGCACCTTTTGGGGATTGCACGCTGCATAGTTTAAAAATGACATTGGCATCGTTACTAGGGCCTGTTGACCTTTCAGGATTAAAATTTGTTCAATCTAGGGGCCATTTAATCGCGGCGCGAGGTTTGTAACCTAGTGGGCTAAGTAAAAACCGAGCAACAAAGAGTAAATGCCCCCTAGGCAGAACCCCTTCGGGCAGCGCCTGTTTGGCATTTATGCTACGTTATCGCCTATTTATGGGGAACAACCACACTACATAGGCTCTGTCTTGCCTAATTACCAAACAGACTGCTGCAAATTTAACCTCGAAAGATAAACAGGCCCTAATTATAAAATTACACCACGCACTACATAATTTGCACTGTGCATCGAATAATATAATTTTTTGATTACGCATTAATGTAGCCGCATCATCACTCATTTTATACCCCTTAAGCGGTTACTGCTGAACCGGCTTTTTTTGTAACTTACGCTGCAATGTGCGCCTATGCATATTGAGTTGCCGCGCAGTGGCCGACACATTACCGTTATTACTATGTAGCACTTGCTGAATATGCTCCCACTCTAAACGCTCTGGTGACATAACTGGTGTGGCAATATCACTAACATTTTGTGTATTTAAATCTGCGTTTAGGGCCTTTAATAACGTGGCCATATCAACGGGTTTTGTAAGGTAGTCGTTAGCGCCTAAACGCATGGCCTCTACTGCGGTGGCTATGCTTGCAAAGCCTGTTAGTAATACAATATACGCCTGCGGTAATAAGCTGCGAAGTGGCTTAATTAAGGCAAGGCCGTTATCGTCACCTAGTTTCATATCGAGCAAAATAAAATCTGGTAAGTGTTTATGTGCACTGAGTAATGCATCACTTTGGTTATGCGCAACTTCACAACTAAAGCCTTGTTTTGTTAAACGCCGAGCTAGTGTACTGGCTAGGTTTATATCGTCTTCAATTATAAGTAATTTCATGTAAGTGGTTGCTCATTATTTGCTATGGCTAATTTTACTTTAGCCACTGCCCCGCCACCAGCATGATTATACAAAGTTAACGAGCCGTTTAGTCGCTCAAACGTTACATTAGAAAGTAAAACCGCAAGCCCCATACCTTGGCTGCTAGGCATAAGTTGCCCGCCAAGCTCTGTTAATTGTGATTGGCTAAAACCGCTACCAAAATCACGAATTAGCAAATATATACATTCACTGTGTTGATTATCTTGCTGCCAGCTTAGCTCTAACTGGGTTTGGTTATTTTTTTGATTAGCAATGCATGCATTTTGTAGCAAATTAAGTATGGCGGGCAATAGCATTGCATCACTTTTTAAGGTGGCTGCTATTGGCTCACTTAACCAATTAATGTGCTGATCAGGGTGTTGCAGTAATAATGTATCGATGATCTGCGTTTGTAGCTGGTTTACTGTAATGTGCTCGGTGGTATTTTTATTACGAAGCTGAGCAGAGAGCTTTCTAAAGTCATTTAATTGCCTAGCACATTGCTTGAGCGGTGTTTGCATTTGCACCACTACAGGGTTATTTGGCTGATCTTCTAAAAGCTCTTCAAATAGTAATTGTAAGTTAGCGATAGGACTGGCTAGTTGATGGGTTATTTGCGCAGCTGCGCCATCTAGGGTTACCAGTTGCTCGTTGCGCAATTGCTGCTCGCGAGCTTTAGCTATTGTGCGCTCTCGCTCCTTTAATGCTCTACTCATAGCGCCAATAACCAAAGCGATAACGCTTGCACTTAAAACAAAGTTAACCCACATGCCTATAAAATGCCCGCTCATATTCATTTGATGCATACTGTGATCGGGCATCCTAATGAGTAAAAAGCTATAAGCGGCAATTGCCAGTACGGCGATATAAGCGAGTCCTTTTTCACGAAGGGTGACCGCTGCAATCATGATAGGTAGCAATAATAGCGATACAAACGCATTGGTTGCGCCGCCACTTAATGAGAGCAAAATAGTTAAAAACAGGACATCCGCAGTGAGCTGCATTAACATCCCTATAGGGCGCGCTTGGCTAACATTTCGATAGGCGAATACGCTTACTAATTGAAATATCGCCTCTATGGCTATTACCACTAATAAAGGGAGTAACGCTATTTGGTGTTCTAATAAAAAATACACGCTTAGTACAGCAATTAACTGCACAGCAATAGCACCACTTCGCAGCATTAAAAGGCGGCTAATGGTCGGGTCGGTTTGAATAAACAAGGTGCGATGTACCTATAAAATTTAATACGTTAAAAAAGTTAATCTTCATCCATTGATATAGTAAACAGCGCGCACGGGGTCCCTTGATGAAACACCATTTTCCATTGTTCATTACTTTTACGCCAAAGCGACATACGTAAGGAGTAATTAAACTCACTTCGGGCTGAGCGCCTATAAGCCGCTTGGTAACTAATTTGCGCGACATCATCGCTAAGCATTCGCCCTTTAAAGTGCTGATTATAAAACTGCGGAACAACCTCGGTAGGTAAACGTGTTAGTACGTGCTGCTTATCAAATACGGTGCCATTAGCTGCAATTTCAATAAATTCATCATCAAGTAAGGCATTTAATGCATGGCTTGATTGACGAACATCGGGGTCGAGCAACTGTCGTTCGGCCTCAATCAAGTGATTAAACAACGACACTTTTATTTTATTGCTCATGGGCTTCCTTATTATGTATGCAATTGCCACGTGGTTGTGTGTTTATACGTTAAACGGGCAGTAATTAATAATATCGGCTTACTTTAATTCACTCAAGCTCACAGCTTGAACGCAGTGCCATAAACGCAAGCCACTTACGTTTAAGTAAAGCCGCAAAATCATGCACTATTCAATTATATGCTGTTTAACACATCGCTACGTATAGTTTTAATACTTGCTTACTCTTTAAACAAGCTTTACGTTAAATTGCCCACAATTACTATTATTTACGAGACAAAACAGGTTAATAACTTCTCTTAAAGGGCAATTTTTGATATAACTCACCCATTAGCAATACACGTCAGACCACCTTTTTAAGAGAACACACTATGGCCTACGCACATATTACTGGTTGGGGTAAATGTATTCCACCAGCAAGCATTAGCAACGATGAAATTAGCGAAATAGTTGATACCAACGATGAGTGGATCACCACACGTACTGGTATTAAATCTCGTAGGGTTAGCCATGTTAGCACTGCAGAACTTGCAACCGTTGCCGCAAAGCACGCCATCGATTGTGCAGGGATTGACGCAAAAGATATCGATTTAGTTATTTTAGCGACTTGTACCCCTTCTACTGTGGTGGCCAATACCGCCTCTTTAATACAAAAAAACATTGGTGCGACCGGCGCTGCAGCTATGGATACCAATGCTGCGTGTTCTGGTTTTTTATATGCTCTTCAGGCAGCTACCGCTCAAATTCAGGCGGGTATGATTAAAAAGGCCGTGGTTATTGCTGCAGAGCGCATGACCTGGTATGTAAACTGGGCACGCCGTGACAGCGCTGTATTATTTGGTGATGGCGCAGGCGCAGTAGTACTCGAAGCCGCAGACACACCCGCAGGCCTGCTAGGTACTAAAACCGGTTGCGACAGCGAAGACAGAGACATTTTGCATATCACCAACTTTGGTAGTGATTTAAATAAATATGAGCCAATTGGCCCATCGGACTTACTGTTTGAAGGCCGTGAAATTTTCAAACGTGCCGTTAAAGGTATGAGCGAAGCGTGTGATGATGTATTAACGCAAGCCAACCTAAGCCTCGATGACATAAACGTATTAGTGCCACACCAAGCTAATTTACGTATTATTCAAGCAATTCAGCATCGTTTAAAAGTGCCGGATGAAAAAGTAATGGTAAACATTGCTGACTACGGTAATACCTCAGCCGCAACGATTGCTATTGCGTTATGTGAAGCCGTAGAGCAAGGCTTAATTAAGCCACATTCAAATATTATGTCGGCAGCGTTTGGCGCAGGTTTAACGTGGGCAGCAAGCTATATAAAATGGGGCGAGCGTGTAACGCCGATTAAAGTAAGTGATGCAACTTTGCCACCGTGTGAGCTAACCGGCCTTGAGCTTGTAGCCCCCGCAGTTAAAGCCTGCAAAGACGCTGAGCCTAACTAAACGTTTTTAAAGCACATAAAAATTAAACGCACTTTTTAGTGCGTTTTTGTTTTTAGTAGAACAAACTCATGGAGCGAACTACATGGAACTAACTATATGGAACTATTAGGCATTCATCATGCTGCTATTATTTGCAGTGACTACGCCCGCTCTAAGCACTTTTATAGTAACGTACTTAAACTTAAAGTTATTAACGAGCATTTTAGGGCCGCGCGTAATTCGTATAAATTAGATTTAGCGATGCCTGATGGCAGCCAAATAGAGTTATTTTCGTTTGATGGAGCACCTGCAAGACCAAGCTACCCAGAAGCGCAAGGCTTAAGGCATTTAGCATTTAAAGTTAAAAACGTTGCCCAAGCAAAGCAGTATTTAGAGTCACAAAATATAACGGTGGAAGAGATAAGAGTGGATGAAATAACCGGCAAAAAATTCACCTTTTTTGCCGATCCAGATAACTTACCGCTTGAGTTATACGAGGTATAGCCCTCGTATAACAAGGTTTATTTAAAGCGGCTTTGCAAGTAATTAAATACCGCACGAATACCTAACGCTTCGCCACCGGTTGGGCGCCCAGGTAAAGCACGTAAATTCCACGCCATTACATCAAAATGTACCCAGGGTGTGGTTGGCTCTACAAACTCTTTTAAATAAAGCGCCGCGGTAATTGCACCACCAAATGGTGTGCTGGCACAGTTTGCCATATCGGCTACATCGCTCTTTAAAAAGCTTTTGTACTGATCAAACAAAGGCAATTGCCATACAGGGTCGCTTACATCCATACCGGCATCAATAATACCATTTGCTACATCGCGCTCTGTTGAGAAAAAGCCCGGTAGCTCAGTGCCTAAAGCAACACGACAAGCACCGGTAAGGGTCGCAAAGTCAATAATTAGCTCAGGGTTATCGTTTTGTGCCTCGCTAAGCGCATCACACAATACTAAACGCCCTTCAGCATCGGTATTGTCAATTTCTACCATAATGCCTTTACGCGTTTTAATAACATCACCTGGGCGAAATGCATTTCGCGATACCGCGTTTTCAACCGCAGGCACTAAAACACGCAGTCTAATTGGTAAATTAGCCGCCATAATTAGCTGTGCTAAAGCAATAACGTGCGCTGCCCCGCCCATGTCTTTTTTCATGTTACGCATGCCCGAGCTTGGTTTTAAATCAAGCCCGCCAGAGTCAAAACATACCCCTTTACCGACTAAGGTAATAAGTGGTGCGTTTTCATCGCCCCATTTTAAATCAAGTAAACGCGGTTTGTTTTCGCTCGCGCGCCCGACCATGTGTATTGTTGGGTAATTTTGCTCAAGTAGCTCATCGCCAATCCACTGGGTAAATTCGCCGTTGTAATTATTGGCTAAATCTTCCATTACTTGCGATAAATGCTGCGGCATCATATCCACCGCAGGTGTGTTTACTAAATCACGCGCTAAATAAATGGCATCGGCTTGTTGCTTAATACGCTGATACAGCGCTTCATCGGCAATGGCTAATTGTGCTTTGGCCGTTGGTTTTTCTTTATATTCACTAAATTCATAGCCGCCTAACACAAAACCAAGCGCGACTTGCTCTATAAAGGCATCTTCGCCTTGAATTTGATACGTGCCCAGCGGTAATTTATTGGCAAGCTCGCCTGCGGCCCAAAAATCATCTTGGCATTGTAATAAACAATAAACGTGGCTTAGCTCACCGGTTTGCGCGTCAGGCACAAGCGCTAAACCTTGCTTTTCAAAGCCGCTATTTGTTAACCATGTTTGGATAAAAGCCGGTTGTAGTGATTGCCAGTCAGTTAACTCGTTTTTAAGAATAAAAGATAAAGGAATACCAGAAGAAGTATGACGAAGTAATGCACTCATTGAAAAGCTCATATAATAAAAAATGGTAGCTCAAAGCATACCAATAAGACCGGCTAAAAGGTATAGCTAATTTTAGCCAGATTTATTCTTTATTTGGCGCTTTAGTGTGTTGTTTTAAATCCTCTTTAACTATTTCGGCGTCTAGCTCTTTAACTGGTTTATTAATGTTAAACGAGCTAGGCAACACATCTACACCTACCATTCTGCCTAGCTTTACAACCAATGGAATAGTAATAGGGGCAAACGGCAGTACGGCAAATACTCCTAAGCCAAGCCCTTTTAAAATATCTACAAACTGCTCATTAGCACGCTTTAACTCTTCTTTGCTGGTTTGCCCTTGCGTGTAATGCCTATAAATGGTGAGCATTTCTATGGTTTCTTGCCTTTCTTGCACAAGAGCAATTTTTAGCGCCACCATTGCACGACGAAAGCGAAGCTGTTGGCGCTTTTTACTAATTTTAACTACCCGCCAAGGCGCACGGTGAATAACTTTATATAATCGCATACCCTTTATTTTCACACATAAAGGGTTTTACACAAGAATAATTTACTTAATACGCCCTATACTTTACTCTTTTGCACCATAACAGTGCTCACAAGCTCATTTTATGCAAAGCAAACAAATAATAGTACTCCCCAAACCCCAAAAACCACAGCCTGATGAATGCTGCGGCGGAGGTAGCTGTAGCCCTTGCGTGTGGGACGAATACAGACAAAAATATCGCGACTGGCAAGCGCAAAACACACCACCCGCCTCACCAAAAGAAACAAGTTGATAACATCCACCCACCCACTTCGCGCATTAAATCTTCGTAAAAGCGTTAAAATCGCACTTTATTAGTTCAAATTAGTTACATACTGCACCATTGTTGCAAATATATTTTACTTTGAACTTTTTGTTACTAAAGAGTTAATTATTAATTGCCCTGAAAGTTTTTTATGTATAGGCTGTACACAGGACTTCACATGAGGTGGGCTTTTAGCTTTAAGAAGTCGAGTAGGTTGACTCTTTATCCTCATGTGAACACGTCCAAAATTATAAATAAGTAATGTTAATTACTGCATTACGTACAAAATATATTCTAACTGGGGAAAATTAGAATGAAACTTAAAAGCAATGCGCTAAATCAAGCAATTAAATTTGCATTAGCAACAACAACCACCGCAGGTTTGTTTATTTCAGGTTCTGCTGTTGCAGCAGAAGAAAGTGAAACTAAAGTTAATAAAAACGTTGAAAAAATTGCCGTAGTGGGTACTCGCTCAGCGCCGCGCTCTATTGGTGATTCACCGGTTCCTATTGATATTATTGGCGGTGAAGAGCTAGAAAAGTCTGGTAACACAGACATGCTAGAGCTACTTAAAGGCTCTGTTCCTTCTTTTAATGTTCACCAAAACCCAATCAGTGATGCCGCATCACTAGTACGCCCAGCTAACTTACGTGGCTTACCTTCAGACAGCACATTAATCCTTTTAAACGGTAAACGCCGTCACCGTGCTTCTGTTATTGCATTTTTAGGTGGTGGTATTAACGATGGTGCACAAGGCGCTGATATTTCAGTTATTCCTAGCATTGCACTTAAGCAAGTAGAAGTACTACGTGATGGCGCAGCAGCACAATATGGTTCTGATGCAATCGCAGGTGTAATGAACTTCCAACTTAAAGATGCCTCTGAAGGCGGTAAATTTGAAGTACGCCATGGTCAATACTACGAAGGCGACGGTGATACAACACAGATATCGGGTAACGTAGGCTTACCATTTACAGACAACGGTTTTGCTAACTTAAGTTTTCAATATAAAACAGCAGATGCAACAAGTCGCTCAGAGCAACGCCCTGATGCAGCCGCACTTTCTGCTGCAGGTGTACCAGAAGTGTCTTCGCTTGCGCAAGTTTGGGGTGCCCCAGAGGTTGATGACGACATTTCAATTTTTGGTAACTTTGGTTTAGAACTAACAAACGACTCAGAATTTTATATGTTTGGTAACTACTCTGAGCGTGATGTACGTGGTGGTTTTTACTACCGTAACCCGCACACTCGCCCAGGTGTATACTCAAACGATGGCGGTGAAACACTGCTTGTTGCCGATTTAACAGAAGACATGAGCGGTAACTGTCCAACTATCGCAATTGATGACAACGTACTAGATAACCCAGACTACATTAGCGGTGTTGCTAATAATCCTGATTGTTTTGCATTTAACGAAACCATTCCTGGCGGTTTTACACCTAACTTTGGTGGCAACATTACCGATACCTCTTTAACTATTGGTACAAAGGGTATGTTTACGGGTGGTTTCCTTAAAGATGCATTTTACGATTTAAGTGGTACGGTGGGTTTAAACGAATCTCGCTACTTTATTTACGACACGGTTAATGCGTCATTAGGTGCAGACAGCCCACGTGATTTTAGCCCAGGTAAATATGAGCAACTAGAGAAAAACTTTAACTTTGACCTTTCTAAAGGCTTTGATTTTGACCTAGCGTACGATGTAAATATTGCCGGTGGTTTAGAATGGCACGAAGAAACATTTACTGTAATTTCAGGTGATGAAGCATCATTCACTGCAGGTCCTTTAACTGAGCAAGGTTTTGGTATTGGCTCTAATGGTTTCCCTGGTTTCAAACCTTCTGATGCAGGCGAATATACACGCCGTAACTACGCAGCTTATGTAGATATTGAAGCACCATTTACAGAAGAATTCTTAATGGGCCTTGCGGTACGTTTTGAAGATTACGACAGCTTTGGTACAACAACAAACTACAAAGTAATGGCGCAGTACCACGTAACTGAAGATCTAAATATTCGTGGCTCAGTAAGCACAGGTTTCCGTGCTCCAACAGTTGGCCAAGCGAACGTAAGTAACGTACAAACAAACTTAAGTGACGGTGTATTACAAGATTCAGCACTTTTACCACCAACAAACCCAATTGCAGTGCAATTAGGTGGTACAGAGCTTGAGCCAGAAGAATCGCAAAGCTACACACTAGGTGCGGTTTACACTATTGGCGATTTATTTGTAACACTTGATTACTACAACATTGAAGTTGATGACCGTATCAGCCAATCTGAAAAAATTGTACTTAGCCAAGATGATAAAGACACGTTAGAAGCAGCAGGCGTACCAAATGCGCAAAGCTATGCACAAGTAAGCTTTTTCACAAATGACTTTGATACAACAACGCAAGGTATTGACTTAGTAGCAAACTACACAGCTGACATGCTAGGCGGAAGCTCTACATTTAGCCTTGCTTACAACTGGAATGAAACTGAGGTAACTAAGTTCAGCGACATTACCGGTGAATTTAAAGTTAAGCGTTTAGAAGAAGATTTACCTAACCACCGTGCAACGCTTACTTGGGCACAGCAGTGGGAATCTTTTTCAATGTTTACCCGTGCTAATTACTACGGCGAATACCAAGGTGTTCACGTAGATTACGATGCAACAGCAAAAACAGCTGATGCAGCCGTGACCATTGACGCTGAAATAACGTACTTCTTAAATGAGTCTATTAGCTTCTCGGTAGGTGCACAAAACATCTTTGACCAAGACGCTGAAAAACTTGATTTTGAAGACCGTACGGGTATCCCTAACAATAACTGGGGCGGCCAATACTACGAAACGTCTCCATACGGTATTAACGGTGGCTTCTACTACGCGAAAGCAACCTATACTTTCTAATATTTTTTCATGATAAACCAAGGCGAAATGTTAAGACATTTCGCCTTTTTTATTTTATATTAATTAAAAAACAATAATGCCTCATCATGCTAATTAAAAAAGCCAATCAATTACTACAAGAAAATAAACTCAAAGAAGCCGAGTTTCATTTTAAAGCAATTTTAAATAGTAACCCGCAAAGCGGCGAAGCATTATTTGGTTTAGGCAGGATAGCACTTAGGTTAGAGCGCTTTGATGCGGCGGTATACTTATTACAAAAAGCATGCGAACGTTTACCCCATATGCTTGAGCCACTGCACGCCCTTGCCGATGCATTTAACGGTGTTAATTCCCCTAATGATGCGCTTAAAGTACTCGAATATGCTAAAAGCCTCGCAAGCCATAACCCAGAGCCTCATTATTATTTAGCTCAGCATTATTTAAGCTACGGCGAATTAGACAAAGCACACACCACATTTTCGCATGCACTAAGCATGGGGCTATACCCCGTAACTGCCTATATTTTATTTGAACTAGTACAATTAGGCCGTTTCAATAAAGAACATAATTATGTGAGCAACCTGCACCACTTTTTAACGCAAACGAATAACGTGCGTTTAAAAATGGTGTGTTACTACGCGTTGGGTAAAAGCTACGACAAACTAGAAGATACAGAGCAAGCATTTAACTACTATGTGCTTGCCAACAAACTTCAAAAAAAGCTTACTCACTTTAAAACCAGTGACTTAGTGCCTTTTTATGAAACAATCATAACGCATAATACACAACAGCTAATTGCATCTGCCGATCAGACTTTTACCGGCACTATTACGCCCGTGTTTATTATTGGTATGCCCCGCAGCGGCTCAACCTTACTTGAGCAAATGATGGCCAGCCACTCACAGTTTGCCACATTAGGTGAAAACACCAGTATTGCTAACCAAGTGGTGGCATTTATAGAGCAGCAAACGCAAACCCCTTACCCGCAATGCTTAAGCGCACTTAGTAACGATTTAATCGCAAAAGCTCGCAATATTTATATTGAAGAGTTAAAAAAAGCACAGCCTATACGCCCTTTCATTATTAATAAGCTACCGAGTAACTATCAGTCTATTGGCTTAATTTACTTGCTGTTCCCTAATGCTAAATTTATTAATTTAAGTAGGGATTTTAACGCCACTGCTTTTTCGGTGTTCAGTAACTATTTTGCCGAAAATGAGCCGTACTTTTGTGATTTAAAAGAATTTAAACTTTACCATGCGTTGTATGCAAAATTAATGGATCATTGGCGCAGCCTGCCCTCATTACCGCTATACGATATTCATTATGAGCAAATAGTTGCCGAGCCTGAGTCGCAGCTAAGTGCTTTATTTTCGTTTTTAGGGTGTGAGTATGAACCGCAATGCTTAGCATTTTATAAGCGTAAGGCTGCTGTTAGCACATTAAGCAAACAAGCCATTAGGCAGCCAATTAATGCACAGGCACTTGCGCATTGGGAGCGCTATAAAACACCGCTTTTAAAACAATTTGAATGAGCCTAATTGCCTAACTGTACTCGTTAAACCAGCTTACAACATCTTTAAATTGCTCATCCCGTGCCTGCGGGTGAGTAAGCATATTAATATGATCGTAATCCACACTATGACCATGGCGCTTGCCATAAATTTTAAGGGTTTGTTTTCCAGGTCCGGACTCTTCCATAAACTTTTTAATATCAATAGGCTGCGCAAGAGCCTTATCGTTTACAGCGCCAATATGTAGTGTAGGAGGCACCTGCACTTTAGCTAAGGCTTTTGCATAGTCAAAACCATCATCGCTATCTATCCATGGCCTTTTTTTAGCCCACTGCATGCTTTGATAATGCGACTTTTGCGATTCGTTATCGCTGCCCCACTTATAGCCTTTAGCGTTTAAGTACCCCTGTTTTTTAGCCAATATGGGCGCCATAAAGTACCAAATTATATTTGCTTGTAGTAACTTTTTAGGGTGATTGTTAAACAAAGAGCGTTTAGAGCCAAAATAAGCACACGCTTTAACCTCTTTTAAATACTCAGGAAAACGTGCAAAAACGCTATTCATTAAAACGCCTCCCCAAGAGTGAGCAACCCAATAGTCTGGCTTTTTACCCTCAAATTGTTCAATGTAATTAATAAAGGCGGGGATATCTTCTACTATTGCCTCTGTTTGACCATATTTAGCCTGTGGCGAAATAAGCGGCTTGCTCTCTCCACGCCCGCGCAGGTCTGCTACATAACAGCAGTAGCCTTGCTCAGCTAAATAAGGGGCTAACCCTTTATTGCTATGAGTATAAAAAATTTTGCCATTTTCTACTGCGCCGTGCATAAAAAAAACCACGGGGCCCGCTTGCTTGTCGTTTGCTATACGGCGTAAATGTAGCGTTTGCTGATTGCCTAGTTGAACAAAATGTGAGTGCTGTGTAATTGCCACAAATTTTCCTTTATTATTTTTAGCCACTCATCCTACCAGTACCACTGTTAATTCTAAAGTAAATGGTTGCACTTTTTAGTGGGGCATTTGATACAATTGCGCCATTATTTAATTGCTAAATTAATGCTATGAAATCAAAACAAGTCACTAACAAACTCCACCCACGCAACCAACATTTACATGGCTACGATTTAGACATGCTATGCGATAAGCATGATGCGTTAACCCCTTTCATCATCGTCACCCCTGCGGGGAGTAAAAGCATTGATTTTACCAATAACACAGCAGTAAAAACGCTTAATCAAGCGCTTTTAAAAGCGTATTATAAAATAGATTTTTGGGATATTCCTGAGCATAACCTATGCCCTCCTATTCCTGGTCGCGTTGATTACATTCATTACTTGGCAGACTTATTAAGCGACGACAACCAACAAAATATTCCAACTGGCAGGCAAATTAAGGTGCTCGATATTGGCACAGGGGCCAATTTGGTCTACCCGTTAACGGGTAATCATGAATACAACTGGCACTTTACTGGTAGCGACATCGATGCAAATTCTATAAAAATAGCGAAGCAAATCGCCCAATTTAATGGTTTAAAAATAACCCTTAAACACCAAAAAAACGCATCATCTATTTTTGAAAACATTATAAATCAAAAAGATTTATTTCATTTAACCCTGTGTAACCCCCCGTTTCACGCAAGCGCAGAAGAGGCCAATAAAGGGTCGCAGCGCAAATGGAAAAACTTAGGGAAATCACCTAAAAATCCCCTTAATTTTGGCGGGCAAAATAATGAGTTATGGTGCGAGGGCGGCGAAGCACAGTTTATTAGCAATATGATTGCTCAAAGTGAGCAATTTGCAGAGCAAGTAATATGGTTTACCTCCTTGGTTTCAAAAAAAGAAACGCTTAAAGTGTTAGAAAATAAATTAAGCACCCTCCCTATTGCCGAATATAAAATTATAGACATGGCACAAGGGCAAAAAGTAAGTCGCTTTATTGCCTGGAGTTATTTTGATAAAGCCACCCGTGAACAAATTTTTGAAGAGCTTGTTTAAACCCATAAAAACAATAAAGCCTGTAGTACTTAATAAAGGAATAAAAACCATGATAGATTTTCGCTCAGACACGGTTACTAAACCTTCAAAAGCCATGCGCGATGTAATTTATAGCGCGCCAGTAGGCGATGATGTGTACGGGGATGATCCTAGCGTAAACCAGCTAGAAGCCTATGCAAGTGAGCGTTTTAGCTTTGAAGCCGCACTTTATTGTAGCTCTGGCACGCAAGCTAATTTACTTGCGCTTATGGCTCATTGCGAACGCGGAGATGAATATATTTGCGGGCAAAATGCCCATAACTATAAATTTGAAGGCGGTGGCGCTGCAGTATTAGGCTCTATTCAACCACAACCGATTGAGAATGAACCCGATGGCAGCCTCTGCTTTGATAAAATTGCCGCAGCAATAAAACCAAACGATAGCCATTTTGCCAACACCCGCTTACTTAGCCTTGAAAACACCATAGGCGGAAAAGTGCTCCCCCTTAGCTACTTAGCCAAAGCACGTCATTTTGTAAATGAGCACTCGTTAGCTCTGCACTTAGATGGCGCACGTGCGTTTAATGCGGCGGTTGAATTAAACGTTGATATTACAGATATAACCCAGCACTTTGACTCTGTTTCAATTTGCTTATCAAAAGGGCTAGGTGCTCCCGTTGGCTCGCTATTACTGGGCACAAAGGCGCTTATCACAAAAGCACGGCGCTGGAGAAAAGTACTCGGTGGTGGCATGCGCCAAGCCGGAATGCTGGCAGCCGCGGGGCAATACGCACTTGAAAATAACGTCTCTCGCTTAAAAGACGATCACGCTAATGCGCGTTATTTAGCAAGTAAGCTTAACGAACTCAATGGGTTTAGCGTTGATATGAGTAACACCACTAACATCACTAACATCACTAACATCACTAACATCACTAACATGGTGTATGCGCGCTATTCAAGTGAGTTAAATATAGCGCATATTAGCGAGCAATTAGCACAACAAGGCATATTAATTAGCCCAAGCAAACAGCTTAGGCTAGTCACTCATCTTGATATAAACAAAGATGATATAGATACTTTTATACGAGCCTTAGCGGCCCATATTTAACTCAGCCTTATAGTGCTTGCGGCACACCGACACATAACGGTCGTTGCCGCCAATTTCTACTTGGTTACCATCGGCAATAGCATTGCCGTTTTCATCTGTACGCAATACATGATTGGCTTTACGGCCACAATGGCACACTGTTTTAAGCTCAACCAGTTTATCGGCCCATGCTAGCAAGTACTGAGAGCCAATAAATAACTCACCTCTAAAGTCGCTTCGCAGGCCATAACACAATACCGGAATACCAAGTTCATCAACCACATCGGTCAGCTGCATAACTTGCTCTTTAGATAAAAACTGGCATTCGTCAACCAATACACAGTGGCGCTTTTTTTCGTTTTGCAGATTTTGGATCAGCTCAAAAACATTTTTTGACGCATCAAATATATGCGCATCAGCTTGCAGCCCGATACGAGACGATACTTTTCCTACACCAGAGCGGTTATCAATTGCAGCCGTTAAAATAACTGGCTCCATACCGCGTTCACGATAGTTAAACGCAGATTGTAATAAGGTGGTTGATTTACCCGCATTCATCGCAGAGTAGTAAAAGTATAATTGAGCCATTGCCGTGCCTTAAGATAAAAAGTGCGCTTATGCTACCTTAATATGCGATTAATACCAATTTCATATCGCTATTTTAGTTAATAAGCGCTTTGATTTTCTTACTACTCAACAGCTTGCAAGTATTTTATATAAATTTGTGCACTGTCAAAGCGCGCTAACCATTGTCATATCTCTTTACTAAACTGGCTATTTTGCTGGTAAAACTGCTTTGAAAAAATTAAATAACCGTCGGTTGTTTCATAAGGTGGGTAAAGGGGTTTTACATCGCTCCCTTTATGTTGATAGCTCGACACTTTTAAGTCATCTACTTGGCATAAATCAACACTTGCCTGTACCACTCCTTTATCAAGTAATTCAAAAGCTTTGTCTTTTGAAAAAATATTATGAATATAAAAAGGCTCTTCTTTTAGCGCGCTGTTTAAGCCATAGCCATTAGGAATGGCGATAGTGAACGCTTTATTTTGAAATACTTCACGTGTTTGCCATTGTTTATGAAAACGAGCCCGCCCTATTAAGCAGCTACTAAAACGACTCACTGCAAATTTTTCTAGCAACACCCCTTTTTCGTTTGTAGGGTACACAGCAAAACGTTCACGCCCATCACGATAGCTGGCAATAACGGCATTAACACGGTTGAGTTCTAAATCGTTTAGGCATCTGCGCCATGGTTTTCTAACAAATGAAATAGCCACATTGGGTATGTCGGCATCCAGTTGCTTTTAAATTTCAATTGAGGCGCCAGGGTTATCTATAGGTACCTCTTGCCCAATGCCCAAAAACATAGGTGCAACGTCTTTATCTTCGTAGCAAAATATAAGTGTTTGAGGGTTAGCAAACACTGCTGAAGAAAACATCAAACCAAATATAAATAAATAATTTAAGCTGCTGATACTCATAATAATTTTTATTAGTAAATAATGTAAATTGTAGCTTGTGATAACAAAGCTGCCAGTGCTGTAACAGTTAAATTATCCCTTCATGCTTTAGTAACCAACTTTTTCTCTCAAGGCCACCAGCGTACCCAGTAAGCTTTGAGTTTGCACCAATAATTCGATGGCATGGCACAATAATACTAATGGGGTTTTTGCTATTTGCAGCCCCGACTGCTCTTACCGCCTTAGGGTTATTTAATTGTTTAGCTATATCGCCGTAGGTCATGGTTTTGCCAAAAGGGACGCTGAGCAACGCTTGCCACACACCATTTTGAAAAGGCGTACCTTGCGTATCTAATGGCACATTAAAGGTTTTGCGCTGACCATTAAAGTATTCGTTTAATTGCTTTACGCAGATTAAAACCGCTTCATTTGTTACTTGCTCAACGGGTGTATGGGTGTAGTGTGTTTTTGGGTAAAAACCAACATAGCTCACCCCGTTTTCAGTCGCTTGAATAATAACATCGTCAATTGGGCTCGAAGTTGCGGTCTGTATAATCATGAAAGTTGCTGCCATAGTTGAAACGTTAAGTACGAGCGAAATGGAGCGCTCAGCTCTGGGTTAAATTGCTTAGTATTGATCAGCGCTTTTTTAACCCCGAGATCGCCGGCTAATAGTATATCTGGGTTACTTTGCCCGCGCAGTTTAGCGTAGTTAACAGTCCATGGGCCTATGCCTTTTATATCGAGCCAATTATCCAAAACCCTGTTATCGGGGTTATCAGCGCAGTACTTAGATAAATTTTTTAATGCATTTTTGCGCGATTGCGGCATTTTAAAAAATTCAAAGTGGCATGTCGCTAAATCCTCAGGCTGTGGAAAATACACTTTATCTGCGTGTTTATCGCCTCGCTCTGCGACCAGCTTTGTTACTAAAGTGTGCGCTGCCCCCACGCTAACTTGTTGACCCAATACAGCGCGGATCCCCGCTTCAAAGCTTGACCATATCCCAGGTAAGCGTAGCCCTTCACTTAATGTAAATGCCCCATTAATACTGTTTTTTAAGTGACTTTCAATAGGGTTTATATCGGCATCTACATCAAGTACACGACGTATATTGTTAATGACTTTTTGTAAGTGCTCGGTATTATTTATTACTATTTCAACTTTAAAATGGTTATGTTGCGCCTTAAAGTGCGCATTAAAATAACCTACCGCCCCTTTTAGCTTAAATGTTCGCCCGTAACTGGTTGGGGTTATCCACTCCATAGGCTCTATTAACCGCTTTGACAAAAAGCTGTGCAAAGCCTGCCAATTGTAAGGAGGTCTAAAAGGGAGAGTTAATACAATCACAGGGGTTGCCTCTTTTTTTGATTTTCTGAGCTTTGATGGCGCTATATTTAACTGTTGTAAAAAAGCATCGTTAAAACGTCGCACACTTTTAAACCCAGCGGCAAATGCAATATCGGTTATGGGTAATGTGGTTTCTTGAATGAGCTTTTTAGCAAACTGACATTGGTTAAATAACCGATACTGAGTAACAGATACACCAAAGTGCTGATTAAATATGCGTCGCAAGTATCGACTGGTAATACCCAAACAAGTAGCTAGTATTTCGCAATTACAGCTATCACCTAAATCAATTAACTGCTTAGCTCTAAGCGCGGTCGTTTTTACCCCCTGCCAAGCAGCGCTGCCCGGAGCGCTATCGGGCCTGCAGCGTATGCACGGTCTAAAGCCTGCTTGCGCTGCGTTGTGCGCATATTGATAATACACCACATTTTTTTCTTGAGCGGTGGGTGCGGGGCAAATTGGCCGGCAATAAATGCCGGTGCTTTTTACCGCAACGTAAAATAAGCCATCAAATCGAGCATCGCGGCTTTGCCGTGCTTTTTGCCAATACTGATTATTCATGTAGGGTCTTAATCAATAAAACGTACCTTAGCATAACAATTTTTAAAACAGATACTGGCCGTTTTCGGCACTCATCTGCTTTTAAAAAAGTATTATACCAACCCACTTAATTAAGCGTTTTAGTATCACTATTGCTCAGCAAAATCGAGCAAGTCTTGGCCTGCTAGGCGGTAGATTATCCATTCGTTTTGAGCTTTTGCCCCAATGCTATTATAAAAATCTATAGCGGGTTTATTCCAATCCAGTACTACCCACTCAAAACGTCCACAGTCGTTTTTTATGGCTTTATTAGCAAGGTGTTTCATTATTAGTTTGCCCGCACCATTGCCACGGCTATCGGGGCTTACGTATAAATCTTCCAGATATAAGCCATTTTTACCCAGCCAGGTAGAGTAATTATAAAAATACACAGCAAAACCAATAGGCTCATCATCTTCAAGGCAAATAACACTGTGTGCTGTTGCCCCTTCACAAAACAGCGTTTTTATAATTGCTTGCTCATCTGTTTTTACTGCATCGGGTTCTTTTTCGTAAATGGCCAGTTCGGTAATAAACTGTAAAATGGTTGGCGCATCGCTTTTTTTAGCGTCGCGTATTTGTATTTGCTTACTCATGTTATTAATCCTAAAAGTACTGCTCTATTTTTTCTTTTAAAATATCAAGCTGAATGGGTTTAGTTAAGTAGTCGTCCATACCGGCATTAATACAACGTTCTTTATCTGAGTCCATTGCATTGGCGGTTAGGGCAATTATTTTTATTGCTTTGTGCTCATCCCCTGCCATACCGTCTCGTATATTAGCCGTGGCGTCAAAGCCATCCATGACCGGCATTTGGCAATCCATTAACACTAAATCAAAATACCCTCCGTTATGCTCGCTTAAGGTATTTATGGCTTCTTGACCATTTTGCGCCAGTATCACTTCGCAATTTAGCTTTTTAAGCATCAGTGTAGAAACATGCTGATTAACGGGGTTATCCTCAACTAATAAAATTTTTGCAGGTGTGTCTGATTTTTCTTTTCTTAGTGACGAAATATACCCTGGGGTCACCAAAGGAAGGGGCTCGGTGCTGTCTGAACTTGTAATAACCGATAACGCAGAAATTAAATCGGCGGTTGTAACCGGCTTAGGAAAATAAGCCTGAAAACCAATTTTTGAGTAGCGCTGAGCGCCTTCCATACCTGCAATACTGGTCATCATTACTAATGGCATGGCTTTATAGTCATCATGTGCTTTAAGCACTTTACACAGCTCCATTCCATCCATTTCTGGCATTTGCATGTCTAGCACGGCAATATCAAACATAGGCTGATCATTTTCTATGCGCTGTGCACATAGTTCAAGCGCCTGTTTTGCACTACTAGCAAGCGTAACATTAGCCCCCCAATGCCCTAATTGCTGAGAGATAACTAAGCGGTTTGTCTCGTTATCATCAACCACTAATACATTTAACGAACTCATATTTATATTAGGGATGGTACGTTCTTTTTCGATGCCTTCAGCCACTTTCATGGTTGCAGTAAATTCGCTGCCTTTGCCAGGTTCGCTCGCCAGTGAAATTTTACCATTCATTAGCTCACATAACTGTTTACATATTGCAAGCCCCAGCCCCGTGCCTCCGTATTCTCGCGTGGTTGATGCATCCACTTGCGAAAAAGGGGTAAATAATTGCTGTTGTTTTGCTTCGGTTATGCCTATTCCTGAGTCTTTTACTTTTATATTTAGCAGTAGGTCTTGGTCGGTTTTTTCTATAGATGCGCTCACCACCACTTCACCCTGACTGGTAAATTTAACCGCATTACTAATTAAGTTGGTTACCACTTGGCGTATGCGCCCGGGGTCGCCCATTAAATGTGAAGGCTCTAAGGAGACTAAATCTAAAATAATCTCAATGCCTTTTTCTTGTGCGGTAAAGGCCTGTGCCTCGGCTATTTCGCCAATTAAGTCGCGAGCATTAAAATGTATATGCTCAAGCTCAACTTTGCCTGCTTCCGCCTTAGAAAAATCTAAAATATCGTTAATAACGCCAAGTAAAGAATGAGCACTGCTTTTAGCAATAGCGACCTTTTTTTCTATTGGTTTACTTAATGGCTCTAATTCTACCAGCTCTAACATGCCTAATACGCCATTCATCGGTGTACGAATTTCGTGGCTCATGGTTGCTAAAAACTGGCTTTTTGCTATAGCAGCATCTTGTGCTTGCACTAAAGCAACCTTTAGCTTTTCAGCGGTTTCTTTACGCTTTTGCGAGGCAAAGGTACTACCGACTAACGTAGCCAAAGAGCGCAAGTAGGTTTCTTCGCTTTGCGTCCAAATGTGCTTAGCCCCTACAGTTTCTGCGCATAAAATACCTAAATTTCCATCGCCAGATGAAATAACCGCATCCAGCATTGACTGAATATTTAATGGTTGAGTATAACTTTGCGTAAATTCAATGGTTGCTTTATGGGTATATACATCTTCAATTGCCACTAGGTTTTGCTCAAAAGTAGCCTCATAGTAACTTGGAAAATCAGCCTTTTTAAGAACGCCGTCAAAATCCACAAATCCATCTTTTCGAGTATATAAACCATGGCACGCCATTTCGTCGCACTGTTTGTTAAATATCCAAATAGAGGCACGCTCAACATTTAATACCTCTACCATCGACTTTATCGCCAGCTTTTTAACTTGCGCAACGTCGCTATTTTGTACCTCAGGCGAAACCGTTAATGACGCTAAATTTTTGTTATAGGCGTTTGCTTTTTCGCTTTCTAACTCTAGGCGTTTATGTGCATCAATACTTTGGAACGAGCCAAAGACACGCACACATTTGCCGTCTTTAAACTCCGCCTGCCCCATCGACTTAACCCAGCGCTCTTTACCGGTATAAGTTAAAATTATCAGCTCAACACTCCAGCTTTCGCCTAAAGTCACCGCACATTCAAACAACGTGCTAATTTTATCGCGGTGCTCTCCTGGCTTATAAAAGTTAATGGCAGTATCAATGCTAGGCTCAAACCCGTCGGGAACTTCGTGTATTACTTTTACTTCGTCTGACCAATACATGGTTTGGTTTTCAAGGTTTATTTCCCATGCGCCAATTTGGCCTTGTTTACTCATTGCTTCAAGCAGGTTTTGTTGGCGGGTAATTTCTACTTGAGTATTATGGCGCTCAGTAATGTCTAAAATAAAGCCATCTAAATAAAGAACTTCGTTGTCATCGCCATAAATTGCTTGGCCTTTTTCGTGTACCCAACGAATACTGCCATCATTTCTTTTTACTCTGTATTCAATAGACCAAGGCAGCTTTTGTGCAATACAGGTACTTACCTGCAGCTCAACATCTTGATCGCCATCGTGGATAATAGCGGCAAAGCTTAGTGTTTTATTATTAATAAAGTCATCAGGCGTATAACCTGTTATGTCTTTTACTTGGTCACTCATGTACAACATGGTCCAGGCTTTATCGAACTTACATCGATAAATAACCCCTGGAATATTTTCCACCAAAGAAGCAAAGCGATCGCGGCTATACTGTAGCTCAGACTCTATTTGCTTGCGCTCGGTAATATCTAAATGTGTTCCAATCATACGACGAGGCGACCCATCTAGGCTCCAGTCGACTACTTTTGCAGTATCGAGTACCCAAACCCAGTGGCCATCTTTGTGTTTCATTCGCGCTTCGCTGACATAGTAATCAGTGTCACCATTAAAGTGCGCTTTTAACTTTTGCTCTGAAATAACCAAATCATCGGGGTGTGCAAACTTATACCAAGTATTAATAGTGGTAGGTTCTAACTCGCTGAGTTTATAGCCTATTATTTCTGCCCAGCGATTATTAAAAGTCACTTTGCTGGTATCTATAAACCAATCCCATATTCCTACGGCGGTGGTATCTATGACTAACTGAAGCTGGGTTTTGTGCTGCTCAAGTTCAAGCTCTTGTAATTTTAATGGCGTGACATCAGTACGAATGGCTATATAGCTTTGCGGTTTTCCGTGCTCATCAAAAAATGGCGCTATGGTGGTGTCTACCCAATAAAAGCCGCCATGTTTTGCTTTATTACAAATTTGGCCGTTCCATACTTCACCCCGTTTAAGGGTTTTATACATACTTTTAAAAAAGCCTTTGTCGTGCCTTCCTGAGTTAAGTAAGCGGTGATTTTGGCCTATAAGCTCATGTTCTTCATAGCCGCTAATTTCACAAAACTTCTTATTTACAAAGGTGATGGTGCCCGCTAAATCTGTTACCGCAACAATGGCATGCTCATCGAGGGCACTTTTTTGCTCATCCAATTGTTTAAACGCAGTTTGCAAAGCAGGGCGCTGCTTTTGCAATATGCTCTGCTGCTCTTCTTTAAATGCCACCATTTTTTGAAGATCTACTGATAACCTATTTAACTCGTGGCTATCAGTTAAAGTAGGCACCTTTACTTTCTCGCCATCGGTAATTCGGGCCATTACGGAGGTAAGCTGAATTAAAGGCTTAGCTAAGCGCCGACTAAACCACCACGCTGCGCATAAAATGAGAAGTAAAGAAACTGCATTTGTAAAAATAGCCAACTGCTTATAATAAGTAGAGTCTCTGAGCATAATGTGCAAAGGTTTTGCTGCTAAAAGTTGCCACCCTTGCACACCTAAAAAATTTAAATCACTAATATATGCATGGTATGTCGTGCCGTTGGCACTGGCGTAATCAAACACTTGCTTACTGGTGAGTGCCGTTTGCGAAAAAACAGGCGCCTCATCTGCATTTGTTACTGAAGAGCGCTCTATTTTATTATTATGTAGTACAAAAAAACTCACTTCGTTGTGCATGTTGTGAATGGTGTTTAAGCTTTTTAAAAGGCCATTAATATTTACTTCTGTGAGAATTACACCCTCTAGTTGTTGCGCCGAATTAAGCAAAGGCATAGCCACAATATTAAACTGTTTGCCATTTAACATAACAGAGCTAAAAGCGGCTGGCGTTGAGCTATTAACCGAATTTATAAGCGTACTAAGCTCACCTTTGTTTATCTGCCCGTAAGGCGAGATAATGGGCTGCTTAAGTGCCGATGCAGCTATAATTTCTATACTGTTTACAAAGTCATATTGATTAACAAAATGATTTATTAATTTGCTTTGTTCAAGCGGGAAGTTAGAAAGCTGATTTTTAAAGGTATATAAATCAGTAAGGTGATCATCAAACCATAAATTAGCAAACTCTGAGGCGATAGAGCTTAATTCATGAAGCTCTGCATTTGCATTTTTTTGCAAGGTATTATTAACGTGCTGTAAGCTAAACCAGGTCAGCAAGCAAAGTGGAACAATAGCAATAACTAAAAAAGTAATGATCAGCTTACTACGCACAGACTGAGCTGTGCCATTTAGCAGCCCATACTTTTTTCCTTCAACCATGCTATATATCCAATAACTGTAATTGTATTATTTATTACCTATATTAATGCACTAAAACCTAAAAGACGCAAGTTTTAGCCCGCAAAGCGTTTAAAATACATCACATAATTACAGTTTAAACATCAATAAGTTGCAATTAAAATTTACACGTAAAAATAAGCAAGAACGCAAACCGTGCATATTTTAATTTTTAGCTGGTATTTATTTCATTATTATAAAAATTAAAGCGCATTACTCATACGAACTTTTACTGACTTAAAGCCACTAAATTTTTAAACTTTATTTAAGGGTTTAAAGCTTAGCGTGTTGTTCGCGGTTTTATATACAGTAGTTTGCTTACACAAAGGGTCACATTTTATAAATTGATAAACACCTATTCTATCACTTACAATCGCTGTAACTGCTTATTATAGAGATTACTTTTGAAAATCTGGTTACGTCGAATTCACTTATACCTTGCCTTACTAAGTGGCCTTTTTTTGTTAATACTCAGTATTAGCGGCGCCATTTTACTTTATGCAAATGACATACAATATTATATTCAGCCCGATAAATGGCAGGTAGTACCACAAACCAAAACGCTTAGCCACGCAGAGTTAATCCGCGCAGTACAGCAGCAAACAGATAAAAAAATCACCCGCTTTATGCCCCTTAGTAATCCTAATGCCAGCTGGCAATTTAGATTAGGTGATGGCAGTAACGCCAGTGTGAACCCGTATACAGGCAAGGTAATTTTTCAATACCAAACAAATGACACGCTGTATGGTTTTACCCTTGCTTTGCATCGCTGGCTATTATTTGAAACAGCCTCTGGTGAAAAACCACTAAAAAACGTGGTCTCTGTATGCGCCCTATTATTAATAATAAATGTGTTAGTGGGTTTTTATTTATGGGTAAAGCCTAAAAACCGCCTAAAACGACTGGCGATTAAACCTAAAGCCAAATTTAAAGTACTTATGTATCAGCTACACACCGTGCTTGGTGTTTATGTTTTATTACCGCTATTGCTTATAGCCTTTACAGGTATCACCTTTAATTGGAAAAGCGCGACCAAAACATTAGTAGAAACCGTGGCATTTTCTCAAGTACGAAATAGGCCTAAAGCGCCCACAGTGATAGCAAACTCAACAGCAAGTACTAACTATGACCAAGCAATAAATAAAGCCCTTGATGTATTTCCTGAGGGGATTTTGTATCGTATTTACTTACCTAAAAAACACAATGACCCAATCGCTTTACGCATACAAAACCCAGGAGAAAGCCATGCTTATAGCTGGGTGTGGGTAAATCCATACAGCGCTAAAGTGCTTAGCGCGTATGATGCCAGTAAAGCAAATGCAGTCACCCATGTATGGAACTTTAAATATGTGTTTCATACTGGCGCATTTGCAGGGCCGATTGTAAAATTTGTATGGCTTTTAGTATCACTGTCGTTAGCATTTTTTATACTCAGTGGTGTTTATTTATGGTGTAAACGGCACAAGTGGGTATAGCATTACCCGTTAAATGAAAATGCAAAACTGTACATAAACCAAGCAATAACGCAAACTTAAATAAGAATCAAAACCAATTGTAAATTAATGATTTTTATAGAAAAACTTGCAAAATACGCAAATTTAACTACACTGTGCACAATTAAAATAGTTAAGGTGATTTATCATGAAAGGTAATCAAAAAGTAATCGATGCATTTAATACTTTGCTAGCCAATGAGTTAGCCGCAATTGACCAGTATTTTATTCATTCACGCATGTATGATGACTGGGGTTTAGATAAATTATATGTACGCCTTAACCATGAAATGGAAGAAGAAAAAGATCATGCTGATTGGCTAATCAAACGCATCTTGTTTTTAGAAGGCGTGCCTAACATGACTAAACGCCGTGACCTTTTAATTGGTAACGATGTAAAAAGCATGATGCAAAACGACTTAACACTAGAGCTTGAAGTAGTTGCATGTGTTAAAGAGGTAATTGCTATTTGTGAAGAGCAGCAAGATTATCAGTCTCGCGAAGTGTTAGAAAAGCTATTATTTGATACCGAAGAAGATCACGTTTATTGGTTAGAGCAACAACTTGGTCTAATTGATAAAATTGGTACGCAAAACTACCACCAAGCACAAATGGGCGAGTAAGGAGCATAAAGTATGAAAGGCGATAAAGACGTTATAGCAGCTTTAAATAAAGTACTCGCTAATGAGCTTGTGGGTATTAACCAATACTTTTTGCATGCCCGTATGTTTAAAGATTTTGGTTTTAGCCAGCTTGATAAAGCAGACTACAAAGTTTCAATTCAAAAAATGAAAAACGCCGATCGTTTAATCGAACGTATTTTATTTTTAGAAGGCTTACCTAACTTACAAGACCTAGGCCGTTTACGCATTGGCGAAAACAGCGAAGAAATGATTGCCGCAAATATGAGCTTTGAGCTTGATACAATTGATGATTTGCTCAGTGCAATTAAATTAGCTGAAAACAAAAAAGATTATATTAGTCGTGAAGCACTCGACAATATTTTGAACGAGCAGGAAGAACAAATTGACTGGCTAGAAACCCAGCAATTACTTATTCAAAATACAGGACTTGAAAATTACTTACAGTCTCAACTGTAAGGTAAATTTAGGTCATAAAAAAAGCAGCTTTATAAGCTGCTTTTTTTGTATTTGAATTTTGTAATAACGAATTAAGCGACTTGATCGGTAATATCTGCAATCTCAATAAGTTTGCGATTTAGGATCTTTTTAGTACAACAACAACACTTACCGCATTGGCTGCCTACTTTAAGCTCTTTAGTTAATTCACGCATGGTAGTTGCACCATCGTCAATTGTTTGCTCAATTTTTTTATCAGTCACCCCGTGACAAAGACAAATATACATGAATACAAACTACTCTCAATTTCATTTAGTAGGTGCATATTAATCTAAACAATAATAGTTATCAATTGTTTGTGAAATAAAAATTAGTTATTTTTCAAAAAATGATCAGTGCCACTTAAATCGAGAATTCACGGCGCGTTGAGAACTTGTTGATTTATAATGAAATATGGCACTTAAATTGAGATTTATTAACTAAATTACACTCTAAAAATAATTATGTTTTTTATTAGGTAAATTTCTTAAACAACGAGAAATCGCTTGAAAACATCTATTACAGTAAGTGATTTGAAGCGGTAATTTGCCTAGTTATTAAAACGTATACTTTTTGCTTTAAACATATGGTCGAAAATGAGATACCCTGATGAAGATTAACGGCTTTGACTTAATATGCTTGTGTAGTGGCAGCGTTAACTTGTCCAACTTTATAGATGCTCATCGGTAAAACTTATAATTAAATATTTACTGGTATTTTACTTTGTGGGAAAATAGCCACCCTCTTAGGGGAGTAGCCTGCTCATTAGTGAGTAAACTTATCAACATAATTGCACCTCATGTGCATGGTAAGTTTGTAATGTTGTAGCAAGCATTATCGGCAAGACCTAGGTAGACACTATCCTCATGGCGGGAGATAGTTGTTTGCCTCGGTTTAATATTTCCCGCCAAAAGACTAAAATTTATGGATATTTTCTTAACCTCTACCGTTACTGTCGCTCTTGCTGAAATAGGCGATAAAACCCAACTTTTATCTTTACTCTTAGCAGCCCGCTTTCATAATAAAATAGCGCTTATTTTAGGTATTCTCGCTGCAACAATTATTAATCATGGTTTATCTGCTTGGTTTGGTGATTGGCTAAGTGGGAACTTTGTCGTGGAATACTTACCTTGGATAGTGAATTCAAGCTTTATTGTAGTGGGTCTTTGGCTACTTATTCCAGATAAGGATGAAGAAGTCAGCCACAAATATGACTGCTATGGCGCGTTTGTAGTAGCTTTAATCTTATTTTTTATTGCTGAAATTGGTGACAAAACACAAATCGCAACCGTATTGCTTGGTGCGCAATATCAATCAGTACTATGGGTTACCATAGGGACAACGGTAGGAATGTTAATTGCTAATGTCCCTATTATATACGTTGGTAAAGCTTTGTTACAAAGAATTCCACTAAAAACAGTAAGAGCTATTGCGGCCAGTGTTTTTGTGATATTGGGTATTCATGGCTTAATGACGATATATTGATAAAGTAACGTTGAAATCAAGCGCAAACGCTTACATAACACTATAAAAGTGACTGTAAGCGTTTTAATAGTGTCAATTGTAAACAACTTTAATACTATATTAGTCCTTAAATTTACTATTAAATTTTCGTAATTTCAGATCATAGTGGCGTTTAATAAAATAGCCAATGTTCAAAACTTGTTATTTAGAGCCTAAGCAACAGCTAAAATCGCCACCTGGTAACATGGAATCCAACACATTAAAAACCCGATTGTAGTGTTTGCGCTGATTTATTTAAGCTGTACCTCTTTAATGTGTTATTTACAGACTACTATCTTAGGTTTATCTTGAATTAAATGAAGCTATCATAGGTGAAAAATTATATCTCCATTTTTTATTGACCTTCACTGCAACCGTTTATAGCGATACCATTCATTACATCGACGCATCCTCACTCAGGCACACCCCAATAATAAGTACTTTATTGAGGTTCTGACAAAAGCCTTAAAAACATCAGAACCCGAGTTTGGAAAATTTAATCTAAGCCCAATAGACACCCTAATTAGCCAAGTGGACTTCCCAGCTTTGACTTGACACCTGCTTAGATCCTTAAAGTGCAAAACGGAAGCAAACTTCCGTTTCTAGGGCTTCGTAGCTAGTTCTCAGAAATATACTTCTGTTTTTTGAAAGCGTTAACTTAGATAGCTTTATGAGCCACTATAGGGGTCTTATTTGAGCGAGAAGCAGACGACCACTCTAGCGCGTTTTTGGACAAAAATGAGTTAGAGCCGAAGGACGGCTCTGTGCCCAGACTGTGTAAAAACTAATTTTTAATAAATTGTCTTGGGTATGTTCTTAGTTTAAAACCATCTAGGATGGTTGCGATCGATTTTTTCTCAGTATCGCAATTTTCTCCGCGCGAGCGAAACTGCTATAGTAACGCTACTCTAATCGCTTTACTTAGACCATTAACTCCCATAATTGTGAGCATTCTTCTGAAGTTGTAAGCCAGAACATGAAGACTTATTTCTGTACTCACGCTTTTTAAACCTCGTGTTAGTAAGTGGGTAGCTCCCATCCAGAGTTTAATTGTGCCAAAGGGGTGCTCAACAGTTTGCTTGCGATGAAGCATCAATTCAGGTTCATTCTTTAGCTTTTGAAGCATTTCTTCTGTCAGAATCTCATGCACCCACC
>NZ_JAQREZ010000079.1:0-13702 GCF_028598715.1 Pseudoalteromonas sp. GABNS16E | reverse complement strand
TTCCATGTCCCGTCTGTTAACATTAATCTTGGCATGTAGGTTCGGTGTAAAGTTTTCTGGCGAATTCAATTATACCTTATCTTCATGCTGTTTGTTTTTCATACCACAAAGATCAACACGCCCTAATGACAGCATTCATAATGCGATAAAAAATATTGAGCAGCTACAGCAGCCCTGGCAGCTTATTAAACTCGCCGCTTATGAAAACCGCACTCGCCCTATTGCCTATCAACAAAACCTAAATAACCACCAGCAATTAGTCATACATAAAAAGCTAATGACCGGCTGTTGTGCTACGGCAATAAGCTATGAAGGGGCTAAGCAATTACTTAAAGCCACTGCTCAATTTGGCCGCCCTGTAGATTGCGACTTACAACATATTTGGGAAACCCGCGTAAATGGTTTTTCGCTTATGCCATACCCTGTTTCGCAAAATACAGACATACAGAGCGATATTGCAAGCTGCGCAACTAAAACCAAGGTTAAAAAAGCTTTTTTTAAACGTAAGTTTCAACAATTACACAGCCGCGTTTTAAATAAACTTTATACAAATGCATTTATAAAACAAACCAAGCAAATTAAACCTAATAAAAAAGGCGCTACAAAAGCACCTTCTTTACTCACGCAAGGTTCTTAATTTTATAACTATGCTTTATCTAGCGCTTGGCTTACATCGGCAATAATATCGGCAATGTTTTCAATACCGACCGATAGGCGAATTAAATCACGGCTCACACCTGCGTTTGCAAGCTCTTCATCATTTAATTGGCGGTGTGTGGTTGACGCTGGGTGACAAGCCAGCGATTTAGCATCGCCAATATTAACTAAGCGTAAAATCATGTTTAGCGCATCAATAAAACGAGTACCCGCTTCTAGGCCACCAGCAATACCAAAGCTTAAAATACCCGATGCTTTACCACTGGTAATTTTTTGGCTCATTTCGTTATACGGGCTTGATTTAAGCCCTGCGTAATTAACCCAAAGCACTTTTGGATTATTTTCTAAATACTCAGCTAGCTGCTGTGCATTCTCGCAGTGGCGATCCATTCTTAAGCCTAAGGTTTCAAGGCCAATTAAAATGTCAGATGCGTTTTTAGGCGCAAGCGCTGCGCCAGTATTTCTAAGTGGCACTACTCTACAACGTCCAATAAATGCAGCTTCAGCAAAAGCTTCGGTATAAACCACATTGTGATACGACGGATCGGGCTCGTTCATCATTGCAAAGCGCGTGGCATTCGCTTTCCAATCAAATTTACCTGAATCAACAATCATGCCGCCAATAGCAGTACCGTGCCCGTTTATATACTTTGTCAGTGAATGAACCACTATATCGGCACCTAACTCAAATGGGCGGCATAAATACGGTGTAGCTACAGTATTATCAACAATAAGTGGCACCCCTTTACTATGAGCAATGTTAGCTAAACGCTCAATATCGACAATATTACCTGCGGGGTTACCAATGGACTCACAAAATACTGCGCGGGTATTATCATCAATAGCGTCTTCAAAGGCGCTAAAATCATCAGCTTTAATCATGCGTGCTTCAATACCTTGGCGCGGTAACGTATGAGCAAATAAGTTATATGTACCGCCATATACTTGGCTGGTGCTCACAATATTAGTGCCTACTTCACACAAGCATTGAATAGCATAGGTAATAGCTGCCATGCCCGAGGCTACCGCTAGCGCGCCAATGCCCCCTTCCATTGCAGCAATACGCTGTTCAAGCACGGCATTGGTTGGGTTCATAATACGAGTATAAATATTGCCTGGTACTTTTAAGTCGAATAAATCAGCGCCATGCTGCGTATTATCAAACGTGTAAGATGAGGTATTATAAATAGGCACTGCTGCTGATTTAGTGGTTTCTTCAGACTCGTAACCATGGTGCAGTGCTAATGACTCTAGTTTCATAATTATTTCCTTCAATATTGTGATGATTAAACCTAGCATTATTAGCTTATAAAATGCACATGAATTAAATTAATGAATTATGAGTGTCAGGGGGATTAAAGTTTGCGGGATGAGTTTTACTCAATCTAGTGGGTATTTTATTTAACTACGTAGGTTTTGTTTTACCAAAACACCAAAGCAGTAGCAGTAGCAGTAGCAGTAGCAGTAGCAGTAAAGCCTATCATATTAATGTGTAGCGTTATTTGGCTAAAGGGTTTAAATACTAAATGCGGTGGGCGGCTCAATTTACGCTATTTAAAGCTCAATGGGTTTTAGGTTAACACTTATAATAAATATACTTATAACGCTTTAAAATCAAGTAACTGTAATGCAGGCAGTGGTTTACTAAAGTAGTAACCTTGAATCAGATCGCAATTTAGCTCGGCTAGTAGTTTTTGTTGTGCTGATGTTTCTACGCCTTCAGCTACCACACTTAAGCCTAAGCTATGCGACATTGCAATTGTGGCTTTAACTAAGCTGTAGTCTTCTTGGTTTTCGGTAATACCACAAATAAAGCTGCGATCTATTTTTAATACCTCAAACGGATACTGCCTTAAATAGCTAAGCGATGAGTAGCCTGTGCCAAAGTCATCCATGGATAGTTTAATACCGAGCTTATTAAGTGCATACAATGACTCTGTAATATTGGTTTGTACGCTCATTAACACGCCTTCGGTTATTTCAAGCTCGACATTTTTAGCACTTACTCCGGTTTTTTCTAACGTGCTTGCTATAAAAATTAGCAGCTCTGAATCTCTAAATTGGCTTGGTGATAAATTAATTGCCATGTTGTAGTTTTGTTGAGAGCTTGCCTGCCACTGCGTTAAAAATGCTAATGCCTGCTCAATAACAAACTTTCCAATAGGAATAATTAAACCTGTTTGCTCTGCTAACGGAATAAACTCATCGGGCATAACCTTACCAAGCACACTATTGTTCCAGCGTAATAGCGCCTCAGCCCCAATTATTTTAAGTGTTTTAGCATCGCATTTAGGTTGGAAATACAATTCAAATTCATTTTTTTCAAGAGCAACATGCATCTGCTCTTCTATTGCTAACCGCCTTTTTATGGCGGTATTCATTTCGCTGGTAAAGCAGGCGTAGGTGTTTCTGCCAAGCGCTTTTGCTTGGTACATTGCTGTGTCTGCATGGCGTAATAAATCAGAGGCTGTTACCCCATTATCGGGGTACAAAGCCACGCCAATACTTAACGTTAATAACAATTCGCGGCCATCTATTTCAAAGGGAGTTCTAAAGCTTTTAAGTAAGCGTGTAACAATCGCATCTAGCTGTTTTTTACTGCGAAGCTCTGATTGTAGAATAATAAATTCATCGCCCCCTAACCTGCCTACGGTCGCGTTTTCATTAACTATTTGGCTCAGTTTATTAGCGGCGCTGATAAGTAATGAATCGCCAATTTCATGCCCGAGTGTGTCGTTTACTTTTTTAAAGTCATCTAAGTCGATAAAAATAACAGCGGCTAAAGTATTTTTTTCGCTCGCAGTGTTAATCAGCTGAGTAAGTCGTTTTAAAGAATAAAAACGATTAGGGAGTAGCGTTAAGCTATCGTAATAGGCTTGTTTACGTATAAGTTTGTTTGACTCATGCTGCTCTGTTATGTCGCGAATTATCACCATGACTTGGTCTGAATGATGTAAATAACTCACTCGCGCTTCGAAATACAACACGCCTTTGGGTACTAAAAGTTCGTATTCAAAGCATACATTACCTTTGTGAATTAACAGCTCTTGAATATTCTCTTTAAACATTTTGGCTACAGTATAGGGCAATACGCTAAACATCGATTTATTTAAAAATTGCTCAGGCTGTAAATGTAAGTTGCTCAAATCATTTGCATGGTAATCAGCTATGGTGCCATCCGGTTTGAGTAAAAAGTACAAATCAGGAATGGCTTCAAATACTTTTTCGAGCATCTGCTGTTTATCCATAGCTTGCGCTTGTGCTTGTTTTACATCGCTCAAGTCTATGTCTATGCAGTACATCTGTTTTACCCCATGCTGATTTGTAAACATAACATGGCTTGAAAACACAGTAACATTGCTGCCATTTTGATGCTGTAATGTAAGCTCAGCCGCGGGTATTTCGATATCGTTTATGAGCCACTCACGATGAGCATCTATAACCGCATCTTGCATTGGGGGCGGAATAATTAAATCTTCTAGTTTTTTTCCGGTTGCGTACTCTTTTGTATAGCCATAAAGCAGCTCACTGCCTTTATTCCAATAAATAACGCGGCGCTGCTCATCGTATCCTTGCACAGAAATACTGTGTATCGCATCAAATAACTGATGCAGCGGATCGTTAAGCACAAATTGATGTGAGAGGATTTGAGTGGTTTTTAATGACTTCATTTATACGCAACCTAGAGTCGTTATTAACACAATAATAGGACGTACTCTTAAAATTAGCACTTTTAGGTTGGTTTTTAAGTGATATACCTTTGCATAAGATATAAAAAAGGAGCCAAAGCTCCTTTAATAAAACGCTATTATGTTAATCAGCTTGCACATTAATGGGGTGCTCTACCCCCATCCATGCTTTAAATAAGGCCCGTTGAGATAAAGTTGCATTTTTATCAGCAACCACCTTTTTTGGTTTATCATAATCTTGCGATAAAACGAGGGTTGTCGATTGGAGCGCATCGCGACGAATAAAATCGATAGTGACTTTTTCACCCGCTTTAAATACTTCTAAGCTCGATTTTAAATCTTTTCCTACATGCTGCTTGTTAACCGCCACAATTTTATCGTCTGTTGTGAGGCCCGCCTGCCATGCTGCTCCGCCTCTGCGAACGTGGGTAAGCGCTAATAACTCACCGCTATTTTTTGCAGTGGCATCAATGCTTGCTAATGGCTTAGCGCTCTCAGGACGAGTAAGCTTTAAGCCAACTTTACCTAATAAAGCATCAAAATCTATATTAGCTGGGGTGCTCACGTTATCGTGCCACCACGTTGTGTAGTCTTCACCTGTTAGCTCTTTTAATATTGCCAGTACATCTTGCTCAGTAAACCCTTGTGGTAACGTGTGCTTGTTGTATAAAGCGTTGTGTACTTGGCGGTAATTAACTTTTGCCTGGGTTGTTTCTAATAAATGTATATCGAGCAACATAGAAAGCAATGAGCCTTCTAAATATATATTGGTGCTGTAATTACGCGCGTGGTCGCCGCCTTGGTTTATCCATTTATCAAAGCTTGTTTCACTGGCACTTTGTACTTCTCGACCTGGTGTTTGTAAGTGGCGATTAATCGTTTTACTCATCACTTTAAAAAACTCATCGGTGGTTTCTATGCCTGAGCGCACTAATAGATGATCTTCAAAGTAGCTAGTAGAACCTTCCGAAATCCATAATAAATTTGAGTAGTTCATGTTGGTGTAATCATAAGGGGCCAGCCCTTTAGGGCGGTAAGCTTTTACATTCCAGGTATGAATAAATTCATGCGCGGCGGTACTTATAAAGCCTAAGTAGTCTTCGCGGCTACCAAAACGATTCCGTGGGCGCTGTATAATGGTTGAGTTTAAATGCTCAGTTGCCCCGCCAGCACCCGATGTAGCATGCACCATAAATACATAACGCTCATACGGGTAGCTATTCCAAATAACATTACCTGTGGTCACTAATTTTTTTAAATCAGTAAGCATTAGTTGCTCATCGTAGTTGCCTTCGCCCCATATAACTAATTCGTATTGGCGGCCATCTGCTTCAAATTTATGAAGTTTGTTAATTCCTGTCTCTATTGGTGAGTCTACCAGTACATCGTAATCTGCGGCTTTAAAACTGTGTTTATTACTCGCATTTTCCATGCCTGATACAGAGCGCCACGCTTTAGGCACCTTTAAATCTACGGTAACTGGCTCTTGGCGAAACGATTCACTAAACATAAAAAAGCCAGATGCATCAATAAAGGCATGGCTATCGTCTATATGGCGTGCACGTTTACCTAACTCGTTTGCATATACTTGGTAATCAATATTCACGTGTGTTGGCTCAGCTAAATGCACTCGCCATGTGCTGTGGTTAATTTTTTCCCATTTTAATGCATTGCCATTGTCGTCTGTGGCCGCAAAGTAACGTACCCCATTGGCTAAATTTAATATTTCGTAGCGCCCAGTGCGCCATGCAGGCAATTTAACATCGATATGCGATTGCGCCGACTTTGGAAACTCTACACTTACATTACCTAAATGATGTTGTGGCTGTGTAATACTTAAAGAATAATTTACATCGGCTAACGCAGGGGCTGCACAACAGGCCGCTAACATTGACAGGACAAAACGCTTTTTCATAATGACTCAAGGTTACTTATTATTTGAAATAAGCCTAACAAGGCATAAATTAAAAGTGAATTAAAAACGACAAACAACCTAATAGCTCAGTTTACATGCAGGGTCTAAGTAAAAATGCTAAGTTTTTAATTAGATAACTACACTTAATATGATTTTGTTGTAAACTGAAGGTAATGTAATTAATACGATGGCGGTATGCTTAGGTGTCTGAAAACTCTAACGCTGTAGATAAAAAAGTTAAAGCAAGCAATTGAAGCAAGGGTAGCCATTGAAAATGCGCGTAAGCTCCAAGTTGATACTTTATCAAATCTAACTGCAAAACTGTCTTTAAGCTGTAAAGGGCTTGATATTGAGCTTGATAATAAACTCGCCAAATTTAGAAGTTCGCTAAATAAAGGTGTCGGGTTTGAAATATTATCCCCTTTAATAGATGACATTTTATTGTTACTGCAAAACCAAGAGGCGTTACAAACAGCCCATCAGCGAGAGCTGTTTTCGAGCGTACAAACAGTCGGTAAGCTTTTACAAAAAACCAAAGGCTTACCAGATGATACCCGTCGCACCTTAAGACATTTACTCGACCACGAAATTAATAATGTACAGTCTACGCACGACTACATCCCGATATTAAATCAGCTTATTAACTTTTATCACCACGCTTTGCATAGCAAGCTTTCAACCACGGATGAAACAAGCACCAATGC
Source organism: Pseudoalteromonas sp. GABNS16E (assembly GCF_028598715.1). NCBI lineage: Bacteria > Pseudomonadati > Pseudomonadota > Gammaproteobacteria > Alteromonadales > Pseudoalteromonadaceae > Pseudoalteromonas > Pseudoalteromonas sp. GABNS16E. Next base: position 6,737 of record NZ_JAQREZ010000079.1, on the reverse strand, counting down.
TTCTCCTCGTATGGCTAAAAAGCTGTTAGAGCTTGCAAATGAGCTGGTGTTAGAGGATGAATCGACAGAACAAATTAAACAAATAAAAAATGCAATTACCGAAAACGATAATGTAGAAGCCCTGCTACAAGCTGCTTTAAATATAATAAGCGTCGTGGTCAAAAATATCAGTAAAGAGCGCCAATCGGCACAAAGCTTTTTAGTCTCGCTTAACCAAACATTAGAAGAGTTGCACTCATCAATTGTATCTACCAGCCAGCACTCTAAATCAATGGGGGAAGAGTTCGATACACTAAATAAACGTATTGAAGGAAAAATAAAGCATTTAAACGAGCAAACCCAATCTGCTACGTCTATTTCCTCTTTAAAAGAATTAGTTGATAACGAGCTAAAATCACTCAGCCAAGACTTTATTGCTAAAGAGCAGCTAGAAAGAAAAGACCGCGAAACGCTGATTGCCAGCTTTGATGAAATTAACCAGCGAATCGGCAGCTTAGAAGGCAAACTAACCAAATATAAAAAACGCCTAAACGAGCAACGCTTTAAAAGCTTACTCGACAGCCTTACAAAACTTCCTAATAGAGCGGCTTTTGATGAACGTTACAATCACGAGCTTCACTTATTTAATGTCCAAGCCTCGGATGTTACCCTAGTGGTTATTGATGTGGATCACTTTAAGTCAATTAATGATAGATTTGGTCATACTGCAGGCGATATAACCTTACAAGTTATTGCAAAGGCGCTGCAAAAATCAGTAAGGCAGTCTGATTTTATAGCCCGCTACGGCGGAGAAGAATTTGTACTACTTATGCCTGAGCTTTCGTTGTTAAACGCAGCGCAGCCGCTTGAAAAACTTAGAAAAGTGATTAAAAATATTCCTTTTAAATTTAGAGAAAAAGAAATAGAAATCACCATTTCGTTAGGCGCTACACAATTTAAAAAAGGCGATACACCGCTCAAAGCATTCGACAGAGCAGATGACGCCCTTTATGAAGCAAAGAAAACGGGTCGGGATCGCCTTTGTATGAGTAAATAATGTCATAATTCTCAATTAGTTTGAGTGCTAAAGTAGATGACATGCAGTTTTTACATTTTAAGCAGCAAGGAGAATGCCGATGTTAATACAGTTAAACCCGACTGGGGTTTTAGATTTACTGTCACAATTGGAAGTTGATTTATTAGAGCAATCTTCAGCCAGTGAACGTTATCGACTTTTTAGAAACTGTGCCTTAGCCGTCCTTAACGTAGGCAGCCACACAGACGCAAGTAATGAAATTTACGACAAATACCAAGACTTTGATATTCGTTTAGTCAGTCGCGAGCGCGGCATTAAAATTGAATTAGAAAACCCTCCCGAAACCGCCTTTGTTGATGGCGAAATAATTACCGGTATTCACGAGCATATTTTTTCGGTGATCCGCGATATTTTATTTATTTGCCAAAAGTACGAAAAAGATCTTAAAGAACAAAAAGCCATTACCCACATGGTATTTGATATGCTTAGAAACGCCGGCGCGCTGCGCGTTAACAGCGAACCAAATATGATTGTGTGTTGGGGTGGACATTCAATTAACGAAATAGAATATAAATACACAAAACAAGTAGGTTACGAGCTTGGCTTACGTGGTTTAAATATATGCACTGGCTGTGGCCCGGGGGCAATGAAAGGCCCGATGAAAGGTGCCACTATTGGCCATGCTAAACAACGAATTAGCGAAAACCGTTATCTTGGTTTAACCGAGCCTAGTATAATTGCCGCAGAGCCACCAAACCCTATTGTAAATGAGCTGGTGATTTTACCCGACATTGAAAAGCGCCTTGAAGCATTTATTAGAACGGCGCATGCAATTATTATATTCCCAGGTGGTGCAGGTACTGCAGAAGAATTACTTTATTTATTAGGTATTTTGCTGCATCCAGATAACGAAAAACAGTGTTTGCCTGTTATTTTAACCGGCCCTAAAGAAAGCGAAGCGTACTTTAGCGAGTTATGTAAGTTTGTAGAGCTGACATTAGGCAAAGAAGCCCTTGATAAGTTTGAAGTAATCATTGATGATCCAGCGCTAGTAGGGCAAAAATTAAAATCAGCTATGGCAAATGTACGTAATTACCGTAAAAGCCAAGGCGATGCCTACTACTTTAACTGGACACTTAAAATCGATAACGATTTTCAGCAACCTTTTGCACCTACGCACGAAAACATGGCAAGTTTAGATTTGCACCTAGAACAGCCCAAGCAGCAATTAGCGGCTAACCTACGTAGAGCGTTTTCGGGGATTGTTGCTGGCAATGTTAAAGATGAAGGCCTACGCGCTATAAAAGCACATGGACCTTATGTGTTAAGTGGTGAGCCTGATTTAATGAAAGATATGGATAAACTATTACAAGCATTTGTAGACCAAGGTCGTATGAAGTTACCCGGTAGTAAGTATATCCCTTGTTATGAAATAAAAGCATGAGTTTGACTATTTGAAACCCCATTTACTTTTAATTGATGCGCTTAATTTAATTAGGCGCATTTACGCAGTTGACGCTAACCAAACACACCATAGTGAAGAGCAGATGCTAAAGGCCAGTTGCGCGCGCGTAGCACATGCTTGCAAAAAGCTTTTACAGTCAACAAATGCCACTCACGCTATAGCTGTTTTTGATGGCGACAAAAGCTGGCGCTACCACTTTTATAATCAATATAAACACTCTAGGGCCCCCATGCCCGACACGCTTAAAAATGCGCTGCACAACTTTAAAGAAGCTATAGAGCAAACGGGTATCGTTGTATTTGAACCGCTTAACGATGAAGCCGACGATATCATAGCCACCTTAGCCGACAAAGCTGCAAAAAATAAGATAAACAGTACCATTGTTTCTACCGATAAGGGTTTTTTACCTTTTTTGAACGACTATATTTGTGTGTACGATTATTTTAAAAAGACCTACCTAGATTGCAACAGCATTGAGCAGCGTTTTGGTATTGAACAAAGTAAACTTATTGATTTTTGGGCCTTAGCGGGCGATAAAACTAACGATGTACCCGGCGTTAAAGGTATAGGGACTAAATCGGCTCAGCTTATTGTAAATACCTACGAAAGCATAGATAGCGCCATAGAAGATGATGCCCTATCAAGCAGTATTCACAAAAAGCTAGTTGAGCAAAAAGACATGTATGTTATTTCTAAACAATTAGTAACTTTGCGTACCGATATACAGCTAAGTTTTAGTTTAAAGCAGTTAAGGTTGCATTAGTCGCATGTTGATAGCACTGTTTAAGCGCACAACATATACTCACTGTATTGTTGCGAGTGTGAGTTAAAAATGATTAAAAAGTTTATAAGATACTTAATATTAGGGTTAGGCTTGTATGCACTCGTTGCGACTTTAGTGATCACCTTTTATAAAGATGACCCGCAAGCAATGATTTGGCAAGACCGTGAGGCTTTTAACGAGCGCTACATAAGAAAGCTGTCAATTGATGAGGCGGTTACCTTAAACAGTGTACTCGATTATTTAGGAAGCCCCGATTTAACCTATGCCAAACGTAATAAAGACCAAGTATGGCAGATTGTTTTTTACCGTACTCAGCACCAAACTTCAGATGGCATAACTACGATGGATGAATGCACCGGCTTATTATTTAAAAATGGTGAGTTATTTTTATGGGGCCCCAGCGCCTATACAACTTATCAGGAAAAGATCAGGTGATGGCCAATGGATGAGCCTATTTCAAAACAGTTAGTGCGGTTACTGCATAACACACATCAAATACTAACAATTTATAGTGACAAAACGCAGTGGCAACATCTTTATCCGCTTGTTGTACAAACAGCCCAGCATTATCGCGTTTTGTATCAGCAACACCCGCACGCTTTACAAGCGCGTTTAAGCTTGTACACCAGCCACTACGACTTTGCTACAAACCTTGTTATTAACCAATGTGTTATTAGCACAGCACTGTGCGCTAGCCAACAGTTTGATGATGAACTAACCGAGCTTTATATTGGTGTTGCATTGGTAGAGCATTGCTGCGTTGTAGCGCAGCATAATAAAATTGCGCAGCAGCAAATGCTTACACTCAGCGATAAAAAAATATGGCGTTTTCGCCATCAGCTAGCAGCAAAAGTATTGCTCAGTGCACAGCACCCTACCCAAAATAGCGTGCGTATGTTGGCTAAACTAAATAAGTATAAGCAAGCGTTACTAAGCACTAGCGACATAATGCTATATGACAATGCCATAACCTTGTGTGCATTAAGTAATATTATCGCGATGAACATCACCTATACATCGAAAAAGAACCCATTAAATTTTTACAAAGCTTTGGGTGAATTGTATGTCAAAACAGCTAACCCATTTGCGCAAAGGTTAATTAAGGATTTAATAGCGCATATAGGCCCACACCTGCCAGGCAGTAAAATTGTTTACAGCGACCAAGCAATGGTTTATCTAGCAAGTGATGAGACTAATAAGCATATACTTATTAATGCCAATAATGAGAAAAAACTGGCGTGGTACAAGGTTAAAACCTCACTTAAAGATCAACCAATGCAATGGCTATGTACTGATAAACGGGTATTATTTTTAGCCTGGAACAATGAGCACCTGGTACGTAAAGCCCCGGCGCAGATAAGTTCAAAGGCCGAATTAATAGCGTTAGTGAGTCATATAAAAGTAGCGCATGAATATAGTTTTAAAGGCTTAGATAAGTTACTGGCCCCTTTTAGTGAAATAACACAGAAGCTCTGCCAAGCAGTCAGGCCCTATAACAATCAGCACCAAGCCGCCAAAGACTTACGCCATAGCTTGTCGATGGTCGGCTACGATAATGCACCGGCGATTATTCAGCGGGTTATATTTGAGCAATTAGTGGATACATCACATCATCCGCACAAACACATCGTACTGAATAAACTTAATAGCTTTATTAGTATTTTAGCTTTAATGGTAAGTAATAACCCAAAACAGCAATTCGAACATATAGCCTTGCCCATCTATGGTTACGTGCATTATTTATTAACCCATTGCAGTGCACAGGTCTGTGCAAAAGTAACCATAAGTAGCGTGCCTAACCAAACCTATAGTGCCCCATTAGCAGCCTTTTTTGGGGTGGAAACGATTAATAATGAACATTTAAATACAGAATTAACACAACTACTGAGTGATAATCCATGGACCAAGCCCCTACTCGATGCTGAACAACAACCTAAAAAAGAGCTAAACGAGCAGCACAAATTATGGATTAGTTTAAAGGTCGTAGCGCAAACTATTTTTAAACCCGCTCTGCCTTTAACGCCTTGGCAAAAACAAACTTTAAATGCGCAGCTAAAAGCACAAGGCTTTAAATCTGAGGATGATTTTTTTGCGCAACTGCAAGGCTTATCGCTATATAACAGCATTTAAGTCACTTATGCTGACTATAATCGCAGGTTATACCCTGTATTTATAGTATAAACTGGCAAAATGGGCGATAAGTTGGTATAAATGCGCCCTCAAAATATATCCACATGCGTCACATAAATGACCTAACAAGCAGTTACTATTATTAGTAATAAATTATGTGCGTTTTTTATTCTTTTAAAGGAAAAGTCAATGGCCAAACAAACCATCACAGTGATCAAAGGCGACGGCATCGGTCCGAGCATTATCGACTCAGCACTTGAAATATTAAAAGCCGCAGGTTGCGATTTTGATTATGAATTTGTTGATGCAGGCCTTGCTGCACTAGAAAAAACTGGCGAGCTACTTCCCCAAGAAACAATTGATACAATCGCTAAAAACAAAATCACTCTTAAAGGTCCTTTAACGACGCCGGTAGGTGAAGGTTTTACGTCTATTAACGTAACATTACGTAAGCAGTTTGGTTTATACGCAAACGTACGCCCTGTTAAATCATTTGTTGGTACTAAAGCACGTTACGATGATATCGATATCATTACTATTCGTGAAAATACCCAAGGTATGTACTCAGGTTTAGGCCAAGTAGTAAGCGAAGACGGTAACGAAGCAGAAGCTAAATCTGTAATTACTCGCGAAGGCGCTGAGAAAATCATCACTTTTGCCTACGAGTTAGCAGTACGTGAAGGCCGTAAAAAAGTAACCGCAGTACACAAAGCAAATATCTTAAAATCTACCTCTGGCTTATTTTTAAAAGTTGCACGTGAAGTTGCTGAGCGTTACCCGCAAATTGAATCAACTGAAATGATTGTTGACGCTACATGTATGAAGCTAGTTATGACACCAGAAGAGTTTGACGTTGTAGTAACAACTAACTTATTTGGCGACATTTTATCTGATCTTTGTGCTGGTTTAGTTGGCGGTTTAGGTATGGCACCAGGTGCAAACATTGGTGAAGATGCTGCTATTTTTGAAGCCGTTCACGGAAGTGCACCAGATATTGCTGGCAAAAACCTAGCAAACCCTACTTCAGTAATTTTAGCGTCTATCCAAATGCTTGAGCACTTAGATATGGGCGACACGGCTGAGCGTATTCGTAGCGCAGTAGCTGATGTAATTAAATCTGGCGATCGCACAACTCGTGATTTGGGCGGCAGCCACGGTACAACTGATTTCACTCAATCAGTAATCGACCGTTTATAATTTAACAAGGTTAATCTTGTTGTCCCGTCCTGAAATAGGTTGACGGTTTTAATGAAAGACTTGGTGCGAAAGCGCCAGGTCTTTTTTATGCACTTGATTTGGTGTTTTCATATCCAAACTTAAGTGCGGTCGCATTTCATTGTATA
>NZ_JAQREZ010000078.1:0-13765 GCF_028598715.1 Pseudoalteromonas sp. GABNS16E | reverse complement strand
CTCCTTTGCACCTAATTTGCTTGGTAACCATAGCGTTTTGGACCCACCTGACCCCATGCCGAACTCAGTAGTGAAACGAAACAGCGCCGATGATAGTGTAGCATTTGCTATGTGAAAGTAGGACATTACCAGGCTCCAAATACAAGAAAGCCCGATTCGAAAGAGTCGGGCTTTTTTACGTCTACAGAAAAGTGAAAATATCAGCCGTCAGCTATCAGCTGCACAGCGTTAACCTGACCATCGTAGCGTGGTTGAGTATCACGAAACCCACAGATAAAAGAACACGGCAGAGGATGAGAGCGTAGCATTTGTTATGTGGCTCTCCATCGCTGTGGGCACTAAGACATTCTTCTGCGTAGCGCACCGACTCCAAATACAAGAAAGCCCGATTCGAAAGAGTCGGGCTTTTTTACGTCTGCAGAAAAGTGAAAAACAGGCGCAAGGTGTAGGGAAATAGTTGTGGTATAGGGAGTAACTAGTTGGGAAAATTAATGTGTGGCTTTATGCGAATAAGTAACTAAGCTTGTGCGTAATTTGACTTGTTGCCTAACCAGCGTTGAATGAGAGGGTCTACATACTGAGGATATTGCTTCAACATCTGTTGTGCTATGGGTCTAACTTGATTTAAGGTCTGCTTATCTCTTGTTAAGTCTGCAATTTTAAATTCTGCTAAGCCGGTTTGTTTTGTTCCAAGGACTTCACCTGGGCCGCGTATTTCTAAATCACGTTCTGCGATAACAAATCCGTCGTTACTATCGCGCAGTACTCCTAACCGTTTCTGTGCGGTATGTGAAAGTGGTGCATGGTATAAAAGCACGCAGTGAGATGCCGTAGCTCCACGGCCTACGCGGCCACGTAGTTGGTGAAGCTGTGCTAAACCTAGGCGCTCAGGGTTTTCGATAATAATCAAACTCGCATTAGGCACATCAACCCCAACTTCGATCACGGTTGTTGCCACAAGTACATGAATTTTACCCGCTTTAAAGTCGCTCATAATGGCTTGCTTTTCCGTAGCTTTCATTCGCCCATGGACTAAGCCAATAGCAAGCTCAGGTAATGCTTCTTTTAGCTGTAATGCACTGTCTTCCGCTGCTTGGCATTGTAGTACTTCAGACTCGTCTATTAGTGTACATACCCAGTAAACCTGTCGACCTTGTTCGTTACAAGCAAGTTTTACGCGACTAATAATGTCATCTCGACGAGTATCAGGAATCGCAACTGTAGTGATAGGAGTCCGCCCAGGTGGTAATTCGTCAATCACCGAGGTTTCTAAGTCTGCATAGGCGGTCATTGCGAGCGTACGCGGTATTGGTGTTGCTGTCATTACTAGTTGATGTGGGTAACAATCAGCAAAGCGGCCTTTTTCACGCAATGATAAACGTTGATGAACTCCAAAGCGGTGTTGTTCATCAATAATGATAAGTACAAGATTGTTAAATTTTACTTCATCTTGAAATAACGCATGGGTACCGATAATCATTTGCGCTTCACCTGAGGCGATCATTGCAAGTGTACTTACGCGCTCTTTACCTTTTGTTTTACCACCTAACCAAGCAACCGTTATTCCAAGGCTTTCAAACCAGCTAGAAAAGTTGATTCCGTGTTGCTCTGACAATATCTCTGTTGGCGCCATTAATGCGACCTGGTAGCCTTTTGCTATCGCAGTTAACGCGCTCAGTGCTGCGACTAGTGTTTTACCAGAGCCAACGTCCCCTTGGACAAGTCGCATCATAGGGTAAGCGTGTTGCATATCTTCTTTAATTTCTGATACCACACGGCTTTGTGCATTGGTTGGCGCAAAGGGTAATTGTGCTAAAAATTGTGTTTCTAATGAATTAGTGGGCTCAAGTGCAACGGCTTTAACTTGTTGTCCCTGTTCTCTTACTTTTAATAAACTGAGATTTTGCGCCAGTAATTCTTCAAATACGAGCCGCTGCTGAGCTGGGTGAGTCCCTTGTTCAAGCGCACTTATATCAACATCATTAGGAGGGCGATGCAGTAATAATAACGCATCACTTAACGGTAGTTGCGATGGTTGCCATTGTTGGGGAAGTAGCTCTTCTACTGCATACTTTTGAAGTAATTCTATTGCCTGTTCACTCAACGCCCTAATAGAGAGCTGCTTTAACCCCTCGGTTGTTGAGTAGACTGGCGTAAGTGTTGATGATGTTGGTTGTTGTTCAAAAGTGTCGCTAATACTGTATTCAGGATGACTCATTTCAAAGCCAATACGTCCGCGACGTATTTCGCCAAAGCAACGAATTATTTTGCCTGTGCTAAATGCATTTTTTTGTGCTGCGGTAAAATTAAAAAATCGTAGTGTTAACCTACCTGTACCATCATTTATTTGGCAAACCAGCATGCGCCGCTTTCCAAAGGTTATTTGACTGGTTTCAATGGTTGCTTGAACAGTTACGTGGCTATGAGGGGTCAACTCACTAATTGTATAAATACGGGTTCTGTCTTCATACCTAAGCGGCAAATGAAATAGTATGTCCTGTACTGTACTAATACCTAGCTTTAAAAGCCGTTCAGCCATTTTAGGACCAACGCCTTTAAGTTCTGTGATTGGGTATTGGCTTAAGCTAGGTTTAGACAATGTAGGCTCAATTATTAGTATTTAATAAGTTAAGTGTACTGATACACTGTATATGCATCAAGTATGTTTTAACGCCTGCCAAAACTGTTCATCAGCAACAATTTCGCCGTTTTCATCAAGAGCAGGGTAAGGTAGGTTTTTTTGTTTGCATTGCCTTGCAATAATTGGGTGGCAGCCTTCAAAGTACATTGGGTGCTTAATTTCTTCACTCAGCATATTTCTATTGTATAAACCAGCTAGATCACGTTGACGCTGCGCCTCAAATAAAATTAGGGCTGCTGCAACGGATACATTTAACGACTGCACCATGCCTTGCATTGGAATAATGATGTTTTGATCTGCATACTCTAAGGCTTGTGGAGAGATCCCCGTTTTTTCTTGGCCGACAATAATTGCAGTAGGTTTGGTGTAATCAATTTCTCTGAAGTCGACAGCATCTTCACTTAAATGCGTCGCTAAAATTTGTACATCTGGGTTGTGCTTTCGCATCATCGCAGCAGCATCATCAATATTTTTATGCAGGTGTGTTTCTAGCCAGTTTTTACTGCCGCCAGAAGTATTATTGGTCAGCCATTTTTGGTTTTCTGGCCATACAGCATGCACATGATGGCAACCTACTGCATCAGCACTTCTTACAATAGCTGAGAGATTATGATGTTTATGTACGTCTTCTAGGCAGACCGTTAAGTCTGTTTGGCGACGTGAGAGCACGTCTTTTATTCGTTGGTAGCGATTTTGCTGCATGGTGATCCTCTTTTTTGATAATTATACGTAATTTTATCTATTAAGGCATTACTGTGCGGCTAATTGGATTTTGCAAAGAGATTAAGGTCTCGGTTGATTGAATCGCCTCTATAGCTTGTATTTTATTAATGAGCACGTCTTGAAGATGGTCGATAGACTTGGCCATTACCTTTATAAAAATGCTGTAGTTACCCGTGGTGTAATAAGCTTCAACTACTTCTTCTAATGCTTCTAGCTTAATCAGTGTTTCTGGGTAGTCGCGAGCGTTGTTTAAGTTAATACCGATAAAGCAACATACATCGTAACCAAGTTGCTTTGTACTAATGCTTAATTGGGTGCCGGTAATGATGCCCGCTTGTTTCATTTTTTCTACGCGTACGTGAATTGTGCCGGCACTTACAGTAAACCGTTTAGCTAATTCTGCGTAGGCTGTACGGGCATTGGCCATTAGAGCGTGAAGTATCTTTTTATCGAGATTATCGATTTGATAATTTTCCATTATTTTTGCTTACTTAAATTAGTGAATCTACATTTTTATACCGTGTAAATTAATCGATTTTGCATGTTAAAGCTATTTTTATTATGGGTTATTGAATTAAAGGTTTAAATCGTTACAGTAACCATATTAAAGGCGCCTGCAGGGTGTTTTTTCATTAATAAGCAAGTAACAATAACTGGGAATGAGGCCAATTATTATGAGTTCACACTATGTGCAGCAACAGCAGCAAATAAGTAAAGTTAAGCAGTTTTTTTCACAGCAATTAGAGCAGCAACTAGGGTTAGTTGAAGTTCAGGCTCCTATTTTGGCCAAAGTAGGTGATGGCACACAAGATAACCTGAGCGGCCACGAGAATGCAGTTGCTGTTAACGTTAAAGCAATTACCGATAGCAGTTATGAAGTTGTTCATTCGCTTGCTAAATGGAAACGTAAAACGCTATCGACTTATGGCTTTTCTGTAGGTGAAGGTATTTATACACAAATGAAAGCGTTGCGCCCAGATGAAGACTCATTAAGCCCAATACATTCTGTTTATGTTGATCAATGGGATTGGGAAAAGGTAATTTGCCAACGTACTGAACGTACGCTCTCTACATTACAAGACACTGTTAAAGCTATTTATACTGGCATTAAGCAAACAGAGCAGTTTGTAAGTGAAAGCTTTGGTATAGCCCCATTCTTACCTAGTGAAATCACGTTTATACACAGTGAGCAATTACGCAAAATGTACCCTGAATTTAGCGCAAAGCAACGCGAAAAAGCCATTGCACAAGAGTACGGTGCGGTATTTTTAATTGGTATTGGTGGTGCATTAGGTGATGGCAAAATCCATGATGTACGCGCTCCAGATTACGACGATTGGTCTACCCAAACGATTGACGGATACACAGGATTAAATGGCGATATTTTAGTGTGGAACCCTGTGTTAGAAGATGCCTTTGAAATATCATCTATGGGTATTCGTGTAAGCCCTGATGTATTAAAAGCGCAATTGAGCATAACAGGCGATGAAGAACGCCTAGCATTCGATTGGCATAAAGCATTACTAGAAGAGGCTTTCCCACAAACAATTGGTGGCGGAATAGGGCAATCGCGCTTAGCAATGTTATTACTGCAAAAGCAGCATATTGGACAAGTGCAAGTAGGTGTATGGCCAAAGCAAACGCACGATACGGTAAGTGGCTTACTGTAAATTATAAAGGGCGCTAAATGCGCCCTAATGTGTTTTAAAGTTTATTTCTACTTTATTGTTTTGTAGGTTTATATTGCAAGGTGGGTAGTTGCGGGTAGTTTTTAATACTTTATCAAAAATATGGATCTCTACCCCTGAGTGTAATGATGTATTAACGACGAGATTTGCATCGCTTAGTAGGTCGTGGAGTTCATGATCTAGGCTAGATAACTTTTTCTCTAGCTGCTCTGCTTGTTGGCAATAATGCTGCTGTGTTGCGCCAATTTTTTTAATGAGCAGATTCTTCTTTTCTATATCTTTTATTTTATCTGCTTTTTCAAGTGCTGCTTGAAGGGTATCAAGCTGCTCATCGGTTTTTGCTAAGTCTTTAAAGCAGTTATCTGTGTCGGCCGTTATTTCAGCGCCGGATGCGGCTAAATTGATAGCCATTTTTGCGCCTGATTCATTGCCTATTTCGCCAGCAATTAACACGGTTGCATCAAGAATCTCTCCGCCAAAAATCTTCCCTTTGGGTAACTCTGTTTGGCCAACTTGTAATAAGTGCTTTGCTTTAATAGCACAATGGCTGGCTTGGCGGTCTATAAAAATGTTTTTGCCCTGCATATAACAGTATTGTGCGTGAGATACATGCACATCACCTTCACTTTTAATAGAGCACGACAATGTTTTATCTTCGAGCTTTTGATGGCCAATAATGCCTTGCTTTACAGTGATGTTTCCGCCGGCTGATAATTCGCCAGATTCGACCGTGCCAAAAACAGTAATGTCGCCTTTTGCGGTGACTCGCATTCCTGGGTCAATGTTTTTAGTCACAATAACACTGCCTTCAAAATCAATATGGCCGCTTTTAACATCTACATCAGAGATGGTAAAAATATCATCAACTCGCATACCGTTAGGTATTTCTACGGGGACCCCCGCTGTTGTAGAAACAAGCTCGAGCGGATTTGTTTTTGATATTTCGGCGCCTTCGCCTGCCACTAACTTTTTATTTTCACCGGGTTTAGCCGGTAGTATGTCACCTACTACAGTGAAGCCTTCTTTACCGGGAGTTGCAGGTTGCTGGCGGATCAGTACAGTGCCGGGCTCTACGCTTGCCAGTTTACCAAAGTCGCGCATATCAACACTGCCATCTTCCTTCATTTTTGGTGCTTTTAGGCGATCTTTGAGGGTTTCTACCATAGCTACAAATTTTGTTGCTGTGCCTTCTGCTGGTAGGCGGCCCTTGGCTAGAATCCCTTTTGCCACTGTACCTGGGGATAAGTTAAATTGTTTATCTAAAAGCTGCTCTAAAAAAGCTTGTTTGTAACCACGTACAACCCCTGCTTTTATGAGTTGTTTTTTGCCCTCTTCTAACGAAAGTACTTTACCACCATAAGCTAAGGTTAGCTCACCTATGGCTTGCATTTTATCTTCACTTAACGTTACCACAAGCGATGCATCGTGCTTACTTGCTACAACCAAGGTTGGCTCATTATTTTGCGCTTTAAAAAAATTATCAATAGCCTCGTGGTCAATTTTGCATTCGCAAAACGTCGACTTCTCGAGTGCATCAATTATAAAAGCGGCGCTAGGTGGAGCGTGCTTACTTACATCAAGTAATACGTTCCCATTATTGGCAAGCTTAAACACTAGTTAATCCTTTTCTACTACTTAAGTTAAGATTGATTTTATTACATGATTACAGAGTGCTAGATATTTACATGTGAGTCAAGAAAGGGCGATAAACAAAGGCTAGCAGTAAAAAATAGAGCTATAAAGGGGGTTTATAGCTCTGTATTTATTAATTAGTTGAAGGAAGTTCCATAATGCCGTCAATTTCAACTTGTGCGCCTTTTGGTAGAGCACGTACACCTAGTGCCGCACGGGCAGGATAAGGCTGCTTGAAATATTGGCTCATTACTTCATTAACAGTGGCAAAGTTTGATAAGTCTGTTAGGTAAATATTAATTTTAACAAGATCTTGGATTTTACCGCCTGCTTCTTCGCACACCGCTGTAATGTTTTTAAATACTTGATGTGTCTGCTCGCTAAAGTCTTCTGAAACCATTTCCATTGTTTCTGGGACAAGTGGAATTTGTCCAGATAAATAAACGGCAGTACCTACTTTAACCGCTTGGCTATAAGTGCCGATAGCAGCAGGTGCTTTTTCGGTAGAAATAAATGCTTTATTCATGAGTTTCCTATTTTACTTTTTACGATAGACTCTTTGCACATCAGGCATCACGCGAATGCGGCGCATAATATTAGCAACATGGACGCGGTTTTTAACGGTAACGCCCAAGTCTATCACATATAAATTACTTTCTTTTTCGTCGGTAGTGATCTCAACAATGTTGGCTTGGGTTGTAGCAACAACATTTGTGAGTTTAGCTAAAGCCCCTTGGTGATTAATTATTTCCACCCGTAGCGCAGCTATATATTCTTTTTCTGGATTGTCATCCCATTTTACAACCAGGTATTTTGAGCGTTCGTTTTCCCAGCCGCGAATATTTTTACATTCTTGGCGATGAACTGTAAGCCCTTTACCTTGGCTAATATGTGCAGTGATGGCATCCCCTGGTACAGGTCGGCAACACTTAGAATAATTAACCAACATGCCTTCGGTACCAATAATGGTTGCTTTGGCTTGTTTGCTAATATCAGACAAGTCGTCGCTTTCTTCTTGTAATAAGCGTTTAGCGATTAACACGCTCATTAAGTTACCTGCGCCTATTTCTACCAGTAATTCTAATACTGTAGATAGTTCGTGCTCTTCGAGTACGCGGGCTATGTTTTCATCGGCAATGCTGTCGAGCTTATTTTCACCCAAGGCAGAATCGAGTAAGCGTCGGCCTAATAACAATGCTTCTTCTTGGTGTTGGCTCTTAAGGTAGTTTCTTATCCCTAAACGTGCTTTACCTGTAACTATAAAGTTTAACCACGTTGCATTAGGGTGTGCACCCGAGCTGGTAATAATTTCAACACTTTGCCCAGTATCTAAGGCTTTGCTTAGTGGGTAAGGTTTACGGTTTACTCTTGCACCTACACAAGTGTTACCTACATCAGTATGTACCGCGTAAGCAAAATCAACCGCGGTAGCGCCCATTGGCAACTCTACTATGCGGCCATCGGGGGTAAATACGTATATTTCTTCTGGGAACAGCTCGGTTTTAACGTTCTCGACAAATTCGAATGATGAGCCAGCACTTTGTTGAAGCTCCAGCAAACTTTGCATCCATTGACGCGCACGCTGTTGAGCTGTATTACCTGCGCCATCACCGGCTTTTTTATACATCCAGTGCGCAGCAACCCCTTTATCGGCCATGTGATCCATGTCATGCGTACGCACTTGTATTTCTACCGGAATACCGTGTGGGCCTACTAATGACGTATGCAAAGACTGATAACCATTTGTTTTAGGTACGGCTATATAATCTTTAAAACGCGTTTCGATAGGTTTATACAGGTTATGTGCAACACCTAACACGCGATAACAGGTATCCATTGCATCTACGTTTATTCTAAAGGCGTAAATATCCATTACCTCATTAAAAAGCAGCTCTTTATTAAGCATTTTTTTATAAATGCTATAAAGGTGTTTTTCGCGCCCAGAAACCGTAGCCTTAATGCCAGACTCTTCAAGACGTGCTTCTATTTCGGTTTGAATGTTAGAAATAACTTCTTTGCGATTACCTCGCGCTTTTGCCACTTCAGATTTAAGAGCGCGATGACGCATAGGGTATAAAGCCTGAAAACCTAAATCTTCTAGCTCATTTTTAATATCGTGAATACCCAATCGGTTTGCAATAGGTGCGTAAATTTCAAGTGTTTCACGGGCAATACGACGGCGCTTATCAGGGCGCAGAGCACCTAATGTACGCATATTGTGAGTACGATCGGCCAGTTTAATTAAAATAACCCGAATATCTTGGGTCATAGCCATGATCATTTTTCGGTAGTTTTCAGCTTGGAATTCTTTTTTGTCTTTAAAGCTGAGCTTATCGAGCTTACTTACCCCTTCTACAAGTTCGGCAACCGTATCGCCAAATATTTCGGCTAAGTCCTGTTGGCTAAAATCGGTATCTTCAATAACGTCATGCATTAGCGCGGCCATAAGTGTTTCATGGTCAAGGTGCATGCCAGCAAGAATTTGGGTTACTTCAACAGGGTGAGTAATGTACGGCTCGCCACTTGAGCGAGTTTGCCCCTCGTGAGCCTCTCGGGCTACCACGTAGGCTTTTTGCACTAGCTCTACTTCAGCAGCAGGCAAGTATTCAGATATTTTCTTTTTAAGACCTTCAAAAAGATACATTCACACTCCAATGTTCTCGTGAAGCAATAAGTAACGGTAAGTAATAGAATATACGATGAAAAGAGGGGATTGCCAACGGCTAGAGTAGAAATACTGAGCCGTTGACTAAATCAAACCGGGTGGTTGATTATTGATTACCGCCAACAATAGCAGCAACCGCAGCTAATTCAGCTGCTTCTTGGTGTTGTTGTTCTTCACGGTCAATAACGTCCATTGATGAACTATCAACTAAACCTTTTTCGATTTCACGTAGAGCGATAACGGTTGGCTTGTCATTTTCAGCGTCTACTAGTGGGTCTTTACCACCAACAGCAATTTGGCGGGCACGACGAGCCGCAACTAAAATTAAGTCAAAACGATTACCAATTGCATCTACTGCATCTTCAACTGTTACGCGAGCCATCTCAGCACTCCAAAATAATTTAAAAGCAAAGGCGTAGTTTACTGCAAGCAGCTTGTTTCGCCAATAGCCAGTGGTTAATTTTTACCAGTTTTCCCTGTAAAGGGCATAAATGGCTTATTTAAGTAAGTTTGTAATTAAATCGTGATGACGGCTAGCTTGGGCTTTTAACGTTAAGCGCTGCGCTAATACGATAGTTTCAATATTGCTAAGGGCGGTTTCAAAATCATCGTTAACCACAACATAATCATATTCATTGTAGTGCGATGTTTCTGATTGCGCTTTGGCCATACGCCCAGCGATGACCTCGGCAGAATCTTGGCCTCGGTTATTTAAGCGCTGCTCAAGCTCTGCTTTTGAAGGAGGCAAAATAAAAATTGTTTGCACGCTTGGCATAATTTCGCGCACTTGCTGCGCGCCTTGCCAGTCAATATCTAAAAATACATCAATACCGGCATTCAGCTGCGACTCAATAGCCTGCTTTGAAGTACCGTAGTAATTATCGAATACTTGCGCCCATTCAAAAAAATCATCTTTAGCAATTAATGCTTTAAATTCATCGGCGCTTACAAAGTGATAATGCACCGCGTTTTCTTCACCAGGGCGAGGGCTTCGAGTGGTATGCGAGACCGATACTTTCATATCTGCGTGTTTTTTTAGTAACGCCGTGATTAAGCTAGATTTACCCGCACCAGAAGGCGCCGATAAAATAAATAAATTTCCGCGAGTTTGAGCCATGTTTTTCTCTACTTAAAAATAAACAGGCTCGGATTAAATCAATAATCCAAGCCTTTAATTACGCTATTGTACTTTATTTAACTAATTGTGCTCAAGTAAGTAGCACACAAGTACGATTACTCAATATTTTGGATCTGCTCTCTCATCTGCTCAATAAGCACTTTTAGCTCTACAGCTGCATTAGTAATATCGCTATTAATAGACTTAGAGGCTAGGGTGTTTGCTTCGCGGTTAAATTCCTGCATCATAAAATCTAAACGGCGGCCACACGCGCCACCTTTATTAAGAATTTTTTTAGTTTCTTTTACGTGCGATTTTAAGCGGTCGAGTTCTTCGGCAACATCTTGCTTTTGCGCAAGGTAAATAAGCTCTTGTTCAAGGCGAGATTCGTCAATGTCGGTTTTTAAGTCTTCAAGCTTTTGATTAAGCTTTTCACGCTGCCACTTTGCTATTTCTGGTAAGTGACTTTCTACTACAGTAACTTGCTCAAGTATGGCATCAAGGCGAGTGGCAATCATTTCTTCTAAATTTGCGCCTTCATCGCCACGGGCTGATTTAAAATCTTCAACTACTTGGTCAAAGCCCGCTATAAGTGCTTTATTAACGGTATCTAAATCGAGCTCCTGTGCTTCCATTACGCCAGGCCAGCGCAGTATATCAACGGGGTTAATGTCGCCACTGCTTTGTTGCTGCACCCATTTAGCACTATTTATTAGTTGCTCAGCAAGTGACTCATTAATTGATAGCTCACCCACATGTGCTGGATTTGCAACAAACTTTAAAAATACTTCAACTTTACCGCGTTGCAAATTTTTACGTAAACGCTCACGAATTACCGGCTCCATGCCACGAAATTGCTCTGGTGCGCGAATAAACGTTTCAAGGTAGCGCTGGTTTACTGAACGAATTTCCCAGGTGCCAGTGCCCCAATCGCCTTTAATTTCGCGACGCGCATAAGCAGTCATACTGTGGATCATGGATAAGTTCCTAAAATTTATTAATACAATATTGCGATGATTATACCGTAACACTGCTTAACCTCTAGAGAAAATTTATTACGCTGAATATTTTACAATCAGCATGGCATCTACCTGCACATGCACTTATAATGTCGCAAATTCAGAATTAAGGGGATCGTCAATGCGTCCAAGCGAAAGAACACCTAACCAAATTAGACCGGTATCATTTACACGTAATTACACATTACACGCTGAAGGCTCAGTACTTGTTGAGTTTGGTAATACCAAAGTACTTTGTACTGCTACGGTTGAAGCAGGTGTACCACGTTTTATGAAAGGCCAAGGTAAAGGTTGGATCAACGCTGAATACGGTATGCTACCGCGCTCAACGCATACGCGTAACGCACGTGAAGCAGCACGTGGCAAGCAAGGCGGTCGTACTATGGAAATTCAACGCTTAATTGCTCGCGCATTAAGAGCTGCAGTAGATTTAAAAGCGCTTGGCGAAAACACCATTACAATTGATTGTGATGTGATTCAAGCTGATGGCGGAACACGTACTGCATCTATCAGTGGTGCATGCGTTGCTTTAGTTGATGCACTTACTCACATGCGCGCTAAAGGAATGATCAACTCAAACCCACTTAAG
Organism: Pseudoalteromonas sp. GABNS16E; assembly: GCF_028598715.1. Lineage (NCBI taxonomy): Bacteria > Pseudomonadati > Pseudomonadota > Gammaproteobacteria > Alteromonadales > Pseudoalteromonadaceae > Pseudoalteromonas > Pseudoalteromonas sp. GABNS16E. The sequence continues at coordinate 1,691 of NZ_JAQREZ010000078.1, read as the reverse complement.
CACATGATTGCTGCTATTTCGGTAGGTATTTATAAAGGCCAACCAATTAGTGATTTAGAGTACCTTGAAGATTCTGAAGCCGAAACCGATATGAACGTAATTTTAACTGAAACAGGTAAAATTATTGAAGTGCAAGGTACCGCAGAGGGCGAACCATTCTCGTTCGACGAATTAGATGAGCTACTTACACTGGCTAAACATTCAATCCGTGAAATTATTGACGTTCAAAAACAAGCGTTAGCATAAGCGAGTACCCCAATGAAAGATTATCAAAAAGAGTTTATTGAATTTGCTTTAGAAAAGCAGGTTTTAAAATTTGGCGAGTTTACCCTTAAATCAGGTCGTACAAGCCCATACTTTTTTAATGCTGGCCTTTTTAACACAGGACGTGATTTAGCACGTTTGGGTCGTTTTTATGCATCAGCTCTTGAAGACGCCGCAATAGAATACGACGTTTTATTTGGCCCAGCTTATAAAGGTATTCCTATTGCAACCACTACCGCAGTAGCGCTGGCAGATCACCATGATAAAGATGTACCTTATTGCTTTAACCGTAAAGAGAAAAAAGCACATGGTGAGGGTGGTACATTAGTAGGTTCTGCATTAACGGGCAAAATTATGCTGGTGGATGATGTGATCACGGCAGGCACTGCAATTCGTGAATCTATGGAAATCATTGCCGATAACGGCGCAGACCTAAGTGGTGTACTAATAGCACTTGATCGCCAAGAAAAAGGCAAAGCTGAGCTTTCAGCTATTCAAGAGGTTGAGCGCGACTTTAATACCAAAGTGATCTCTATTGTAAAATTAGCTGATCTTATTAGCTACCTTGAGAGCCAAGGTACAATGGACGAGCATTTAGCATCAGTTAAAGCATACCGAGATCAATACGGTATTGCCTAACTAAAAAAAGCCTCGCAATTGCGGGGCTTTATTTTGACCACAGTAAATAGAGCTAATAATGAAAGATGTATTTAAACCTAACGGCCTTGGTATAAAGCGTATATTTAAAGCAACGTATTGTTCGTACCTTGGTTTTAAAGCGGCCTTTATAGAAGAAGCGGCTTTTAGGCAAGAGTTGCTACTTAGCATTATTTTGCTACCCATTTCTTTTTGGCTAGCTTCATCGGTATTACATTGGGCATTGTTAGTAAGTACATTACTGATCATATTGATTGTGGAATTACTTAATTCAGCAATAGAAGCGCTCACTGATCGCGTAAGTACAGAGCGCCATGTATTATCGGGGCGTGCAAAAGATATGGGATCTGCAGCAGTAACACTCTCATTAATGATCCTTACGATCGTGTGGGGTGCTAGTTTGTATATAAAGTTATTTCAGTAAACCCTCTATATAAACCAATTAATACACCTAAAATGTTAATAAAGTGCTAGTTATGTTGTGTTTTTAGCTCATTTAGCTCAAATACTCAGCGAACAGTCATTTATTTCAAGTTTTCTTCAAAAAAGGGTTGATCTGTTTTCGGATCTCCCTATAATGCGACCCCACTGAGACGGCAGAGCAGGCAACGCTTAGCGAGGCAAGCAAACCACTTAGTGAGTCGAGTAAAACTTAGTTTTAAAAACTTTCAAGTTTAACAAAATTAAGTGTTGACAAAAAAATAGGAAAGCGTAAGATGCGCAGCCCTAGCGAGATAAAGTTTAACGCTTTAATCGCAACGTTCTTTAAC
>NZ_JAQREZ010000077.1:0-14231 GCF_028598715.1 Pseudoalteromonas sp. GABNS16E | reverse complement strand
GAAATTACGAAGCCAATCGTGGATGATTAAGCTTGGAAACGAAAGTAACCCACAGCTGGAGGCTATATAATACAAAGCCTGTAGCATTCTATGTTACTTTAGAGGGGAAAATCCCTAGAACCCCATTCTGGAAAAATTCGCCAAAATGACGTTAACATATTGATATTAATGGTTTTTTACGTTTATTCTGGTTCCAGTATCTTGATCCCAAAATCCAACGGCGGAACCTCTCTTTCCATGTCCAGATTGTAGTCACCAAAGCGATTGATATTGGAATTTCGGTATGGTGAGAGCCCATTCAGTAGCTCTTTGTTGATTACCACACCCTCTCTCGACAAGCCCTTCAGAACATGTGTCATTTTTTCCACGTTGTAGAGGATCACCATGTTCGCGACAAGCTGGTTGTATTTAACGATTTTCCTTTGCTCATGGCGGACGTTTTCAGCAATGATGCCTTCCCCTCCAAAGAAAAGCCATTTGATAAAACCGTTAAATTCCTCACTTTTATTGGTGGCTGACTGAATGGTTTTTCGAAGCTCAATTTCATCGATATAGCGCAATAAAAAGAGAGTTCTTATCGCCTTTCCCAGCTCCTTAAAAGCCAAATACAACTTGTTTCTACGACTGTAAGTTCCGAGTCGTCGCAAGATAGTCGAAGCTGTAATCTTGCCCTTTTTAATTGAGATGACCACACGTAACATATCTCGAAGGTGCCGCTCGATTAATTTGAAATCGATACTCCCGGCAAACAAGGACTCAATATTTTTGTAACGATAGCGATTGTCCGGCCTGAAAAGCAGCAAATCCTGAATGTTGCGAATTCTAGGCATAAGGTTTATACCCAGCAAGTGCGATAGACCAAACACTGGATAACTTTGGGCTTGCGTATCGCCGTGTAAAGTGTCGGGTTGAATGTCGGATTTGTTGTTCATCAGGCCATCGAGAATATACACCGCTTCGTAGACACCGCACGGAATAAAATGGCTGAACAAAGCAATGTAGGTATCGGAAACATGGTAGTAGCCAATACCACCATAACCGCCATAGCGAATATGGTACTCCGTTAACAGGTTCTGTTCATACAAGTCCCACATCGTCCCATCAGCTGACGCGTGCTTCCCGCTGCCCCAGTATTTAGGCAGATCAAATTTATTGTAAGCGTTAACGACCTGGGTGATCGCTTTGTCCAAACGATCTTCGGAAGCATGTCTAAGATTGAGCCAAGCAACTTGTTTACGGCTCATATTCTTCACAGACTTGGCCGTTTGAACAGGTCCAAGATTGCAGCCATAACAAAATAACGTGGTGATGAAGCGCTTTTCTGGTTCATCAATACGCAATTCATTACCTGACAGCGGCCCAAATAGTTTATGCAGACCAAGCCACTTTTCCGTGTCGGTCAGGATGTCAGTGATGCTCACTTCGGGAAGATTTTCCGTAATCAGAGCATCGAGCTTTTGCAGTTCGGCCTGTGGTTGTTCACTCCTTATTGGGCTGATCGACAGTTTGCCCTCTTTAATCGATGCGTGAAGGTTGGATGGAAATCGCTCGTCTACCCGCTTTGATCGTTCTGTCAGCTCCTTCTTTAAGTTTGAAACAAACAAATTCGCATCATTCAGCGGCATTTCTACTTGTTCACTATAATCGCATAATTCTTCATCCAAAGTTTCATCATCGACCAGCTGCTCTCTATAGTCATCAAATTCGGCACTGAATGGAATAAACAAATCACCTGAAGAGAGTTCATGTTTTATATGTAACAACAACCAGAGTTCTAGGTATTTTCTATGGAAAAGTCGTTCAGCTTCTCCGGCGTCATTCTTCGTGTTTGACAAGATCAACTTACGCCATTTTTCTGTGAGCCTAGTGGTATCGAATGGCTCCGGCAAATGCTGGTTCAGCGCCTCTTCGTTGATAAATTCGGATCGAGTACTGCGCAAGCTCTTTAGCAAATTGAGTAGTGACGTGCCGCTGGTATCACTGGACGTCGATTGCAAATCCAATATATCCAGGCAATTGAAAAGCAAAGCGCGTTTCTGCCGGTAATTGCTCAACATGAAGGGGTAATAATTGTTTCCGGCGTAGGCGATGTGCTGATTGCATCGATCTATCAGCGAACTGGCGTCTTCGCCCAAGACACTACCAATTGCTTGCAGCTTAGTTGATTTTTCAGAATCTTGATCGTACGCGATAAGAACGTCTCGAAATTTTGCGATCAAGGTATCAATTTGCTTTTGGTGCTCCAAAATGTATTTATTCAGTGCAGCTTGTGCGCTGGCCTCCATACTTCGCAGCATTTTGATATAAAGATTGGCTACATCATCCAAGGCTTTGCTGTGTTGTTGGCGAATTAATATTACAGCAAGTGCATAACGCTTGTTGACTTTGAGTCGCGCCATTTCGGGGGCGGTTAACGAACGAGCCTCCAGGGCAAACTGACTGTATTTCGCGACAGGAACATCGACTTCGGGGAGGGTTTCACCTAAAGTTTGAAGCCAATGAACATGTTGAAGATAGCTTCGAACTTCTTTGTTACCCGGCTTTTTGGGTTCACGTTTGAGGATATTCCAGGCACTGTAAGCGCCATCGGAAGGATTCAATAATTCATCAATTTTTTGTTTGGCTTCCGGCGATAGGTTTCGGCCAATCTCACGAAAACATTCCTCATTGACTTTATTCCTCGCTGCACGAGCGATTCGTTTGAGTACTGTAAATCCCGGCAGCTCGTAATGGTGACGCGCCAACTCCTCAAGCATTACGTTGATGATGTCCGCGAGCATTTCCTTGGTCTCTGACGCGTGTTCAGCAATTTGAGCGAGCCACGGCTGGTCGCTTAAACCGAATGGCTTTATGCCGAGATATTCCCTCAATTGCTGTTGCTGACGTGATCGAGACCCAGATCGATCATAGTCTTTAAGCTGTTTAAGAGTAATTGGCCGTTTGATACCTATGGCGTCAAGCACATGTTTCATGATCGAGGGTGACGCTGAGGCCAGGGGCACAAAGTAACCGAGTCGCTGAAGTAATTTCAGATTCAGAATGAGGCCGAAACGTAAGATCGGCTTTTTTTCCGAAGCGATCAGTTTTAATTCTTCTGGTGTTGGGGTGTAATACTCCTTGAGTTCTTTATCGGTGATGGTGCTGCGCAGTCGTGGATAGGCGGTTTCATGCAGACTGCTCATATCTTAAATTGCCTTTAAAAACGGGGGTTTGTTAATCCCAGTGTTTATTGGTGCGAGGATCGTAAATGCTTACCTCTAGCATGCATTGATTCGCTGACGCGATCTGGTGCATTTGATGAAGCAGTTCATCCAGAATTTCATCCAGTAAATCACCATCAATATACTCCACCGTAATTTCGTACTTCCTTCCTTCTGAATCGATCTTTTTCATCGCCCACGGTGACAAGCAATGCCGTTCGATCAAATTTTTTGCTTTTTCAGTACGCTTGGACAGCTTGCTATAAGGTTCGAGAATAAGAAGAACTTCCAAAAGCGATTGTAGGGGTTGTTGTTCGTCTCGTTCGATCGGCACAGATACCTTTCCAGTTCCACTACGATACTGAGAAAATGGATCGGGTGCGTCAATGTAACGTATTGCCGATTGCACATCTTTCCAACCCACGTATTCCATCAGGGATTTCGTGTCCCAGCCCTGCGCATTAGCCCAGGTGGCAAAACCTCTTCGCAGCGAGTGACTGCTAAACAGGTTGGCCTCGTCAATCTCGGCTCGCGAACAGCACTGCTTAATGATGCCGATGATGCTGGCGGGATGCAGTGCGCCTTCGGATAATTGCCCCCACCGATTAATCGAACGAAAGACTGGTCCGCTTTTTAATTGCGCCGCGCTCATCCAATCCAAATAGGCTTCGACCGGGCAGAGTTGTTGCAATGCGGGTGCCTTATATCGTCGACCTAAACGGGAATGATCACCTTTGCTGCGGGGTACAAATATTTCCATTCCTTTCCCTGAATCGGCCTGAATATGCTCCACACAGAGACGGGCTAATTCGTCACTGCGAAAAGCTCTCCAGAAACCGATCAGCAATAAGGCTTTATCTCTGATCGATTGCAACGCTACTTTTGGCGAGCCAGTTGTAATAAAACCGTCAAAAGAATTCACCAGCTGCGTTAGCTGGTCGAGCTGAATCGGTTTAGCTTGCTTTTGAACAACCGGGTGCAATTCGGCGATGCCCTTTAACACTTTTTTCACATGCGGTGCTTTGGTGGGATCGGGAAAGCCCTGATCAAGATGCCAAGCCGCTAAACCGGCTAGCCGCTGACGTAGCGTATTTACAGACAAGGTTTTTGCATAATCCGCCAAATAGCGAGCCACACTATCGGCCGTAGCGGGGAGAAAACCACCCCATTGGCACTCGAAATGCTCGACAGCCGCACGGTAACTTAAACGGGTATTCTCACGTGTTGCCGCTCGCACATATTGGTCAACGTCTGTCACGTTTATTTCCTTTAAATACGTGTAGACGAGCGCTGAGGTCTTGGCGACAACTCACCCAATATGCCGCACTGATCGACAGACCTCGCATTGCCACATTTAAGTCGTAGCTTTCTGAGGTCGCCATGAAGATTTTGTAAATCCTCGATGCGCGACTCCACAACCAGTAAGTGCATATCAATCATCTCATTTACCGCTTCGCATGGGGTGCTTGGTGAATGTTGTAACGATATTAGGCGTTTAATCTCACTTAATGTCAGGTCCAGTGCACGGCAGTTCTTGATGAAGGCCAGTTTTTCTAATGCAACTGCGTTATACACCCGGAAGTTCCCTTCGGTACGTTCAGGTGCCGAGATTAAGCCTTCTTTCTCGTAGTAGCGAATTGTCTGGATCGAACAGCCGCTGAGTTTTGCGAGCTCGCCAATTTTCATAGACTTTCACCTTGACTCTATAGTTACTATAGAGTGTAACCTTGCGGAATTACGACTTACATTAGGACTTATCCATGCGATATACCACTTTTAACAGGTGTCTTAAGCCCTGTGTGTGGCTTGCGTTTTTACTTTGCAATTTGACCATCACTGCGAACGCAGCTGACATAGATGCCACGCTAACCTTGAACAAGGCGCTAACTCGAACGTTGGCGCACAATCCACACCTTTATCAATACCGCTTCACCCAAGAAGCGTTGAATGCTCAACGGCAAACCAGTGCCTTACGGCCAGCGATGGGGCTGGAGCTGGAGGTCGAAAACTTTGCTGGATCGGGCAGCAACGAGGGATTTGATTCAGCGGAAACCACTCTGGCTTTGTCTTCAGTGATCGAACTGGGCGGGAAACGTCAAGCTCGTCTTTCCTACGCGAACGCCCGCATCAATCAAGCGGAATGGGAACAGCAAGCCGCCACACTGGATGTACTGGGGGAACTTACTGCGATCTACGTGGAAGGTTTGGCAACCCAGGCCAATATGCAGCTGGCCGAGGAGTCGCTGGAGCTATCCCAATCATTGCTGAGGACCGTGAAAGCGCGCTCGAAACAGGGAGCCACACCGGAGGCGGAAGTCATGCGTGCCCAAGCTGCCGTCGCGCGGGCCGAAATCCGTCTAGCTGCGCTGGTGGAACAGCTCGAACGCCAAAAAGTCCAGTTGTCGCGGTTTTGGGGTGATACCTCTTCCGCGTTCACCAAGCTGGAGGGCAGCTTGTTTGAGTTTGGTCCTAACCAGAGCTTCGAGCAGCTGTATGCACGGGTGAAGACATCACCGGCTATCCAAGTATTTGCAAGTGAGGCGCGAATAAAGGACGCGCAAGTGACGCTGGCACGGGCTGGCGGACGCAGTGATCTCACCTGGAGAGCGGGCATCAAACGCTTTGAAGAGACAGGCGATTCAGCGTTTACCGCAGGCCTCTCCATTCCTTTGTTTTCCAATAAACGCAGTAGTGGCGAAGTGAAAGCCGCTCTAGCAAACCGCAATGCGGTGGATTATGCCCGCCAAGATCTGCTTTTACGCTTACATGCTCAACTTTTTGAGGCCTATTCGCTGAGAAAGCAAAGTATCGAAGCGGCCAATAAAACCCAAAATGTGGTGATTCCGGCACTGGAAAACGCACTCAAACTGACCCGCGAAGCTTACGAAAATGGACGCTACCGATATCTGGATTTGATCGCCGCCCAAGAAGAATTGCTTGCAACCAAACAGGCGCGTATCGATGCGGCATCGACAGCACTCATCAGTCAAGCACTGATAGAAAAGCTGTCCAGCGAAGCCCTTAATCAATAATTCAACCCATTTTATTCAGGTTTGACCACCGTCAGGCCTCAGGAATTTATGACCATGAAAAATTTAATTATCTCAGTAATCACAGTGTTAACCCTTGTTTTAAGTACTTACCTCTATGCGGCTGACGATCACAAACACGATCATCAGCATGAAGAAAGTGACAACCATAAAAAACACCACGTAGAGGGTGATCACAAGCAACATGGCGACCATGTAGATCACGAAGAGACGTCCAAAGACGATCACAACGAGGATCATAAGCACGGTGATCATGCTGAAGACAAAGAAAATAAAAAAAATAAAGGAGATAAATAATGAAAGGATTAACGACGTTGTTTTTTCAGTTAGCCTCTAAAAACAAAGCCATTGTCTTCGGCGTGCTGTTTGCACCGACTGTCCTGTTAGGCACATTAAGCGCTCGGGCGGAAGATGGCCACGACCATGAACATGAAGCTACCGAACAGCATGCACCGCATCATAAAGAGGGTGACCATGAAGAGCACGAGGATCATGTTGATCACGATGACGACGGTCACGATCATGATGAGCGTGGTCATGGTAGCGAAGAGGATGAGCACGGGCACGAAGAGGAGAACAGCAGCCGTATTGATGGCGAGATGGCTAGACAAGTGGGCATCGTCACTGCGAGAGCAGACTCTCAAGAACTTCACCAAACGATCACCGTTTACGGTGTGCTGGTCTCAGCACCAGAACAACTGAGCCATGTACGCGCCCGCTTCGAGGGTTTAGTCAAGTCGGTTCAGTTCACCATAGGCGATCGCGTAAAAACCGGCGAGGTGTTGGCAGAAATTGAATCCAATGAAAGCCTCAAGACCTACAAAATTCGCTCGCCAATTTCAGGTCGCATTGTGCAACGCCACGCCAATACCGGAGAAGTAACCCAAGATCAAATTCTGTTTTCAATTGCCAATTTTGACACCGTATGGGCCGAGCTGCGCGTATATCCCGCACAGCAGTCCTCAGTTACCGAAGGTCAATCCGTTCATGTATTGACGACTAATGGGAACATTGAATCCGAGGTAAACCATGTTGTGCCATCAATGGACTCCCCTTATCAGTTGGCACGTGTCAAGCTGGATAACAGCAAACAGTCTTTATCCCCTGGGCTCATGATAGAGGCACAGGTAGAAGTCGGTCGCTTTACCGTGTCTCTGGCCGTTGCGAAGGATGCAGTGCAAACTTTGGGTGGCCGCCAGGGCGTTTTTGTTAAGCAAGGTAATGAATATACCTTTACCCCGCTTGTACTGGGTCGGCAGGACGATCACTTCTATGAAGCTATCGATGGGCTTAAATCGGGTGACGAATACGTCAGCGAAAACAGCTATTTGATTAAAGCCGATATCGAAAAATCCGAAGCTGAACACGAACACTAAAAGGGGCGCATCATGATTGATTCACTTTTGCGTCTCGCTATTGAGCGGCGCTTACTGATTTTATGTTTTATTTTTCTCATCGTTGGCGTAGGTGTGTGGAGTTATCAAAAACTCCCGATTGACGCGGTACCCGATATCACCAATGTACAGGTACAAATTAATACCGCAGCACCGGGCTATTCACCGTTGGAGTCAGAGCAGCGTATTACCTATCCCGTGGAAACCGCTTTGGCCGGCTTGCCGAACCTTTCGTATACGCGATCGCTTTCCCGTTATGGCTTGTCCCAGGTCACCGTGGTGTTTGAGGAAGGCACGGACATTTACTTTGCTCGCAACTTAATTAACGCCAGACTCGGAGCGATTAAAAGCGTCTTACCGCCTGGGCTTGAACCGGAAATGGGACCTATTTCTACCGGCTTGGGTGAGATCTTTATGTACACCGTACAAGCTAGCCCCGGTGCCCGCATGGCCAATGGTGAACCCTATACCGCCACAGCATTGCGAGAAATCCAGGACTGGATTATCAAACCTCAGCTCGCTCAGGTGAAAGGTGTCATCGAGGTCAACAGCATTGGTGGCTACAACAAGCAATACCACGTAATGCCCGACCCCACGAAACTACTGCTTTATAAAGTCAGCGTTGAAGACGTCGTACAAGCATTACAGGCCAACAATGATAACCGCGGAGCGGGCTATATCGAAACAAACGGTCAGCAACTGTTGGTACGCTCACCCGGCCAGCTCGAAACGGTCGACGATATTGGCAATGTGATCATATCCGAACAGGGTACCGTGCCGATCAAGGTCAAAGATGTCGCCGAGATTGGGATTGGAAAAGAGCTGCGCACTGGTGCCGCAACGCGAGATGGCAACGAAACGGTATTGGGTACCGCCATGATGCTGATCGGGGCCAATTCACGAACCGTTGCTCAAGATGTGGCGAGCAAGCTCATTGATATACAAGCCTCGTTACCGGAAGGCGTGGTGGCTGAAGCCGTCTATGATCGTACCGCTTTGGTCGACAAAGCCATTGCCACTGTGTCTAAAAACCTGATGGAAGGTGCGCTGCTGGTTATCGTGGTGCTATTCCTTTTATTAGGTAATTTCCGAGCGGCTTTGATTACCGCAGCGGTCATTCCGCTGGCTATGTTGATGACCATCACCGGCATGGTAAAAACGGGCGTATCAGCCAATCTGATGAGCCTGGGTGCGCTCGATTTTGGCTTGATCGTCGACGGCGCGGTCATTATCGTTGAGAACTGCGTTCGTCGTCTGGCCGAGAATCAACATAAAAACGGTCGGCAGGATTTACGTGAACGATTGAATACCGTTTTTGATGCAACATCGGAAGTGATTCGCCCCAGCTTATTTGGCGTGGCCATTATTACCATTGTCTACATCCCGATTTTCAGTCTGACCGGTGTTGAAGGCAAGATGTTCCATCCGATGGCGGCAACCGTGGTGATGGCGCTATTGTCGGCCATGGTGCTTTCGTTAACGGTGGTGCCTGCGGCTGTTGCCGTGTTCATGAATGGCAAAATCAGTGAAAAAGAAAGCATTGTTATCAGCAAAGCAAAATGGGCCTATCAACCCCTGCTCAAACTTGCGCTGAAGTTTCGCTGGGCCGTCGTCGGCTTTGCCTCTGTGCTCGTGGTGTTTTGTTTATGGTTGGCATCCACTCTTGGCTCTGAGTTCATCCCCCAGCTGAACGAAGGTGACATTGCGCTGCACGCCATGCGTATACCAGGTACCGGTTTGGAGCAAGCCGTGGAAATGCAAGAAATTCTGGAGCGGAGAATCAAAGCCTTTCCTGAGGTGGATAAAGTTTTTGCGCGAATCGGCACAGCGGAAGTGGCCACAGACCCCATGCCGCCCAACGTTGCCGATAATTTTGTGACACTTTTACCACGTAGCGAATGGCCCGATCCCACGAAAACCAAAGGCGAACTTGTTGAGGAAATGGAGCGTGCATTGGAGGAGCTGCCGGGGAACAACTATGAGTTCACGCAGCCCATTCAAATGCGTTTCAATGAATTGATCTCGGGTGTGCGCGCGGATTTGGGCATCAAGGTTTTCGGTGATGACCTGGATCAACTTGTCATCACAGCAAACGACATTCTTAAGGTCGTCAATTCGATTGACGGCGCAGCGGATGCTCGAGTTGAACAAGTCACGGGCTTGCCGACACTTTCCGTTATCCCGAATCGCACTGCTCTGGGTCGCTACGGATTGAATGTGGCGGACCTTCAGGATTGGGTGTCCGCGGCCATCGGCGGTGAATCCGCCGGAATTATTTATGAAGGAGACCGGCGTTTCGAATTGGTTGTGCGTTTGCCGGAAACAACCCGTCGCGATATCGACCGTTTGAAATTTTTACCAGTGCCACTCACTAATGGCGGTTATGTTCCCCTGGAAGAAGTCGCAACTTTGGATATCTCACCGGCACCAGCACAAATCAGCCGTGAGAATGGTAAGCGCCGCGTCGTGGTCACCGCTAATGTACGAGGTCGTGATCTGGGTAGCTTTGTAAAAGAGGTGCAAGCCAGCATTCGTGAAAAAGCCGATATTCCGCCGGGTTATTGGCTGGACTATGGTGGCACGTTTGAGCAACTGGAGTCTGCCAGTAAGCGTTTGTCCATCGTGGTGCCGCTAACGCTATTGGTAATCTTGGGGCTATTGGTAATGGCCTTCGCATCTGTGAAGGATGCATTGATTGTTTTCAGTGGCGTGCCGCTCGCATTAACGGGTGGTGTCGTGTCGCTCTATTTACGGGATATGCCGCTGTCGATATCCGCAGGGATTGGATTTATCGCGCTCTCCGGGGTAGCTGTACTTAACGGCTTGGTGATGCTGGCCTTTATTCGCCAACTCTGGCATGAAACTGGGGATTTAACCAACTCAATTATCGACGGGGCGATGATTCGATTGCGCCCAGTATTGATGACTGCCTTGGTAGCAAGTCTTGGCTTTGTGCCGATGGCTTTGAACACCGGTACCGGCGCGGAAGTTCAACGACCACTCGCAACGGTTGTTATCGGAGGCATTATTTCTTCAACGATTCTAACGCTGTTAGTCTTGCCCGTACTGTATCAGTGGGTACATCGCAGGGAGAAAAAAATTAAAAAATAATCGTCTGGCCCCGGTGAAAACCGGGGTCAATTCCGTTTTCACGTTAATACCACAGATACACCGCTGGAGGGGCAATGCATTCTCATTCACACGACGACAGTAGCAGCGCAAGAATCGGCTGGGCATTTTTTCTCAATGTCGGATTTACAATCATTGAGTTTATTGGTGGCATACTGACCAACAGTACCGCGATTATGGCAGATGCGGTTCACGACCTTGGAGACAGTCTTTCTATTGGGCTGGCCTGGGTGCTGGCAAAGCTAGGAAAAAAACCGGCTTCCAGTTCATTTTCTTACGGCTATAAACGCTTATCGTTATTAGGCTCACTCATCAACGGTATCGTCCTTGTCGCCGGTTCATGCTGGGTGTTATTTCAATCCATTCCTCGACTCTTCAATCCGGAAATGCCCGTGACAGAAGGCATGCTCGCACTGTCTATTTTTGGTATAGCCGTGAATGGATTCGCCGCATTTAAACTCAGCAAAGGAAAAACGCTCAACGAGAAAGTCCTTAACTGGCATTTGTTAGAGGACGTATTGGGATGGGTAGCGGTATTTATAGTATCTATTGTTTTAATGTTTGTTGAGTGGCCAATACTCGACCCGATTTTAGCGATCGGTTTCACCTTGTTTATTCTGGTGAATGTCATCAAGAATGTGGGCGCTACATTAAAGCTGTTTTTACAGGGTGTACCTGATCAAACCATTGCCGAAAAAATTGAAGGGAAGCTAAAGAACATCCCTGAATTTAAACATTTTCACCATTTGCATTTGTGGTCGCTGGATGGAGAAAGCCATGTATTAACGGTTCATATTGAACTCGAAGCAGACGTATCACTGGAGGATCAACGAAATTTAAAACGTCGCCTGTCGGATGCGCTGGCTGAGTTTGAGTTAAGCCACACAACGGTCGAGTTTGAACTTTGCGATGAGCCTTGCCGGGATGAATTGAACGCAGAGCACGTTCATGAGTAGTACTCAATCGATCGGTGCTTACGGATTCAACTAATCTCCGGGGGGATGTTGACTCTATACTAACTATAGATTTTATAATCGAGAGTGATTCTCATTCTTTATCTATGCTTCGAGGTTGTACCGTGCCTTTTTCCCAGCTTTGTACGTTTAAAATTCATTTGGCCGTCTTGCTATTACTCTCTTTGTATACGGTCAATAGCATCGCCGACACATCAATTCCAGACTATCGGCAAATGGCTCAGCTCGCCGAATACGTGGGCGTGGATTATCCGGAAGCGGTGGACAACGGTGAGGTCATTAATAACGGGGAGTATCAGGAAATGCTGGAGTTCTCCAGCATCCTGGTAGAGCAGGCAAAGTCCTCAGGGGTAAACACGTTGATATCCAAGGCGCAGATGCTGGAAACCGCGATTCTCGAAAAGCAATCGCCTGTTGTGATACAACAATTGTGCAGCCAGTTTCGCTCTGACCTGCTGGAACACATGCCGCAGACTGCACTGACTCAGCAACTTTTGCCAATGACTGAAACCCAATCCCTGTTTCAATCGCATTGTTCCGCGTGTCACGGCACCCAAGGAAAAGGCAATGGTCCTGCAAGCGCTGGGCTGGAGCCGCCACCAACGGATTTCACCGACAGAGCACGTGCCTTAAATCGTTCCATTCTCGGACTATACGATGCTATTTCGAATGGCATCGACGAGACCGCCATGGTGGCTTACGAGCAATTGAGTGAACAACAACGCTGGTCGCTGGCATTCTATGCCGGGAGTTTGGCTTTTGAAGGTAAATCAGGAGTAATCGCAAGTACACCTGGTTTGACTCTCGAGAGATTAATAAACCATAGCCCAAGCCAATTGGCTAACGGGGATAGCAATACGCTAGAAAAAGTTGCGCAACTGCGTGCTTCACCCCAGGCGCTTTTTTCGTCCTCACGGTCGCCGCTGGGCATCGCCAGAAACCAGTTATTGGCAGCTCGCACAGCCTATGAAAACAGTCAATTTGAGGAGGCAAATCGACTGGCGGTAAGCGCCTACCTGGACGGGTTTGAGTTGGTGGAAAACAGCCTGGATACACGAGACCAGGATCTTAGAAAGCAAATTGAAGCCAACATGATGGCGCTGAGAAAACAGTTCCGAAACACCGCAGATCGCGAGCAACTTGAAACGAGTTTGAACACCACTCTCGCTCAACTCGATAGCGCTGAACAACTGTTGTCTGCAGACGCCTTATCCGACGCGACCTTGTTTAGCGCAAGTTTAATTATTTTGTTACGAGAAGGTTTGGAGGCGTTGCTGGTCACACTCGCACTTGCGATGGTGTTAATACGTTCTGATCGAGGAGATGCCCTCAAATACGTGCACGCCGGTTGGGTAAGCGCGCTTGTAGCCGGTGGAATAACCTGGTGGGCCGCTCGCTCATTTATCAGTATTAGCGGAGCAAGTCGAGAAGTCATGGAAGGTGTGGCCGCTCTCGCCGCCGCCCTGGTGTTATTTTATGTTGGCGTTTGGATGCATAGCAAAACTCATGCAACCCAATGGCAATCCTACATTCAAAAACACGTTACCGAGCGTTTAAAAGCGGGGACACTCTGGGGCATTGCAGGGTTAGCATTTGTCGCCGTTTACCGAGAAGTTTTTGAAACGGTGTTGTTTTATGAAGCCCTGTTAACACAATCATTACCGGCGCAAACACCCACCATACTCAGCGGATTCGTGGTTGGCACGCTTTGTTTGTCTGTGATTGCGTGGGCGATGGTGCGCTACTCGATCAAACTTCCGATTGGTCGCTTCTTTTCCGTGACTACCTATTTACTCGTAGGGTTATCATTTGTATTGATAGGCAAAGGAGTAATTGCCTTACAAGAGGCCGCAATCATCGGAATTTCACCACTACCTATTTCTTTTGAGGTTGATTGGATTGGGTTGAAATCCACTTGGCAAAGTTTGTTCGGTCAATTCACGGTTGTCGTACTATTTGCTGTCTTTACGATACATTCCAGATTTTCGAGCGTGCAGAGGACTTGATTGTATTTATTTACGACACGAGTTCAGGGCCGCGCTGTACCGTATTCGATGATGCTGCCCAACTGACAAAATCCCGGAGTAAATAACGTATGCTTTTGATGAAAACTGCTGGCCTTTTCGTGCTCACCGCGATTGCGGAAATCGTAGGATGTTTTTTGCCTTATCTCTGGCTGCGCAAGGAAGGCTCTGTGTGGCTTCTGTTGCCCGCCGCATTAAGCCTTGGACTGTTTGTTTGGTTGCTGACATTGCATCCCGCTGCCAGTGGTCGCGTATATGCGGCCTATGGTGGGGTTTACGTTGCTACAGCGTTAGTCTGGCTTCGTGCCGTTGATGGAGTGAAGCTTTCCTCTATGGGGTTCTAGGGATTTTCCCCTCTAAAGTAACATAGAACGCTACAGGTATTATATTATATGGTCTGTGGCGGTGGGTTACCTTCCAATATTCTGCCATCTTATATAAACACCATCAATCATATTGG
>NZ_JAQREZ010000076.1:0-14309 GCF_028598715.1 Pseudoalteromonas sp. GABNS16E | reverse complement strand
TATACAATGAAATGCGACCGCACTTAAGTTTGGATATGAAAACACCAAATCAAGTGCATAAAAAAGACCTGGCGCTTTCGCACCAAGTCTTTCATTAAAACCGTCAACCTATTTCAGGACGGGACAATTCCTCTTTAATACCCATCTAATAGCTCTATATAAAATTATTTAACTATTTTTATTATTAGTTTAAACCTTTCTTGTCTGTCTTTGCGTCTTAGTAATCAATACACTCATTAATACACGTTTTTAAATAAAAATAATTAAAAGGCGACATCACGGATGTTACACACAAAACCCGAGCACACGCCCCTATGCGACCTTGCACTCATTGAGCGTGTTAAAGCGGGGGATCAAAATGCCTATAAGGCATTATATGAGCTGCATATAAAGCGTGTTTACGGTTTATGTTTGCGCTTATTGGCCGATGAAGCGCACGCTGAAGATGCCGCCCAAGAGGTGTTTGTGCAGGTGTGGCATAAAATAGCGCAGTTTGACGGGCGCTCACAATTTTCTACTTGGCTATATAGCGTAGCAAGCAACATTGCGATTAGTTATGTACGCAAGCACAAAAGCTGGTTAAACAAAGTTGTGAGCATAGAACAAAGCGGTATGGATGAGCAAAGCGCGCAAAGTTGTAAGGGATTAAACGGGTTAGATAAATTAATTGTTCGCCTACCAGAGCGCGCCCGTATGGTGTTTGTTTTATATGCCATTGAAGGCTACCGCCACGAAGAAATAGCCCAGCAATTGGGAATGGCAGTGGGGTCGAGTAAGTCGCAATATCATCGTGCAAGGCAGTTATTACAAGAGTGGTACGAGTATGAGTAAACAAAATTTTGATGACTACTTAAACGAGTCTTTAAACAATTTAAATAAAGACATAGCGCCCAATAAAGCACTTTGGCAGGGCATTGAGCACGCCATAGTTACAGCTAAGCCACCTGCTGTTAAAGCGCCATTATGGCCTAAATTGAGCGCTATTGCTGCGTGCAGTGCAGCGGCGTTATTAGCAATAAATATATTTATGAGCAATAACGAGCCAAGCCAAGTGGCTGCTATGAGCGATTATTTTAAAGCGCAAAAGCAAAGTTTATTAGTGCAGTACAAAAACCAGGATGCACTTACCAATAACTGGCAAGTACAGTTACAAGAGCTTGAAGAAGCAGAGCAAGCAATTAAACAGGCACTTGAAAACGAGCCACAAAATCAGGCATTACTGACCATGTTGGCGCAAGTTTACCAGCAACAACTCGACTTAATTAACAAGGTGCATGCACCGCGTTGGCAGCAAATATAGGGGAATAACATGAAAGCAATTTTACTTGGGCTAAGCCTATTACCACTGAGCGTTTTAGCGGGCGAAAAAATAGATAAGCAAATAGAGGTGCCAAACGGCGGCACTATTTTTATTGAAAACCAACGCGGCGATGTAAACATAACCGGCTGGGATAAAAACGAATTTAAAGTCTCCGGCGAGCTTGATGACAAGGCCGAAGGGTTTGAGCTTAAAACGACAGGCGATAAAACCGAATTTATAGTAAAAATGCCACGCAATTTGGGATGGGGTAACAATGGAGATGGCTCTAACTTAACGGTATTTATGCCAAAAAGTAGTCGCTTAGAATTTGCTGGCGTAAATGTGTCAGTGACTGCAAAAACACTTAAAAAAGGCGCTGAGGTAGATGTTGTTAATGGTGAAATTACGGTAGATGACATTAGCGGCACTGTTAAATTAAGCACCGTAAATGGCGATGTAAACGCACAGAACTTAAGCGGCAATATTCAATTTGAAACCGTAAACGGTGAAATAAACGATAAGCAATCAAGCGGAGAGCTGCGCTTTAGCGCCGTAAATGGCGATATTAAATCAAGCACAACCGCAAACGACGTACGATTAGAAAACGTAAATGGCGATATCGATTTTACATTATCGAGCATAAAAAGCTTACGTATTAATACTGTAAACGGCGAAGCTGAAATACACATCAGTGAGTTGCTAAAAGGGGCTGATGTTCGCTATGAGTCGGTAAGTGGCGATGCTGATTTTTACTTCCCGCAAAGTGTATCGGCTCAGTTTGAGATTAAAGCTCATGCTAATGGTAAAATTATTAATAAAGTTACCCGCGATAAAGTGACTAAAGCTAAATATGGCCCTTCTAGTGATTTAGAGTTTAGTGCCAATGGTGGCAGCGCAAGTGTTGAAATGGATACTATAAGCGGGCGAATTGAGCTGCGAACTAAATAACGCTAATTAGCGTTAATGATTACAAAAAGCAGGAAAAGATTTCCTGCTTTGCTATTTGCACAGCCCCGCCAAGTCGATAGAATAGAGCCATTCAATTTTAGTACTGTGAAGTTATGGCCAAACCAGATAAGCAAGTCGATACCCTTAAAGTTCCTCCCCATTCAATAGAAGCTGAACAATCTGTTTTAGGTGGCTTAATGCTTGATAACCAAGCTTTTGACCGCGTAGCAGAGCTGGTTGTTGCGCAGGACTTTTATACCCGCACCCATAAGCTTATTTTTGAAGCCATGACCGCGCTTGCTGAAGTGGGCGATCCGATAGATTTAATCACAATTTCAGAAAGTCTTGAAAAAAATAACCAACTAGCAGGCATTGGTGGTTTTGCGTATTTGGCCGAAATAGCTAAAAACACCCCAAGTGCTGCGAATATCGATGCATACGCCAATATTGTGCGTGAGCGCGCGGTAGTACGCGAAATGATTGGCGTAGCTAATGAAATAGCCGAAGCTGGTTTTAACCCAGAAGGGCGCACCAGCCACGACTTATTAGACTTTGCCGAGAGTAAAGTATTTAAAATTGCTGAGCAACGTACAAAAAGTACCGAAGGCCCGCAAAGCATTCATAACATTCTTGAAAAAACCGTCGATAAAATCGAAGAGCTATACCAGTCGCCGCAAGACGGTGTAACCGGTGTAAGCACTGGGTATGCTGATTTAGATAAAATGACAGCAGGTATGCAGCCTTCTGATTTAATTATTGTTGCAGCACGTCCTTCAATGGGTAAAACCACCTTTGCGATGAACCTTGCTGAGCACGCTGCAATGACGCAAGACAAGCCTGTGCTTATTTACTCATTAGAGATGCCCTCTGAACAAATTATGATGAGGATGTTGGCATCACTTGGTCGTATTAACCAAACTAAGGTACGTACTGGCCAGCTAGATGATGACGATTGGGCACGCCTTTCATCAACTATGGGGCTGTTGATGGAAAAAGGCAAAATGTATGTTGATGATGCATCAGGGCTTACACCTACCGATGTGCGTTCACGTGCAAGACGTATAGCGCGCGACCACGGTGGTATTAGTATGATCATGGTCGATTACCTTCAGTTAATGCGCGTACCTAGTTTATCAGATAATCGTACTTTAGAGATTGCCGAAATATCGCGTTCATTAAAAGCGCTCGCTAAAGAGTTACAGTGCCCGGTTATTGCGCTTTCGCAGCTAAACCGTACGCTAGAGCAACGTGCCGATAAACGCCCAATTAACTCAGATTTACGTGAGTCGGGTTCGATAGAGCAAGATGCCGATTTAATCATGTTTATATACCGTGATGAGGTATACAACGAAGACAGTACAGAAAAAGGCATCGCCGAAATTATCATAGGTAAACAGCGTAACGGCCCAATTGGTAAAGTGCGCTTAACCTTCCAAGGGCAATTTTCTCGCTTTGATAATTACGCGGGGCCAGCAGTTGATGATGAATACTAATGCGCCTAGCCACTGCCGAAATTAACTTAACCGCCCTTGCGCATAACTTATCGCAGGTAAAACGTTTTGCGCCAAATAGCAAAATAATGGCGGTATTAAAAGCCAATGCGTATGGGCATGGTTTAGTAAAAATTGCCCAGCACTTAAATAGTGCTGATGCATTTGCTGTTGCCCGAATTGATGAAGCCCTCGCACTGCGCGCCGGTGGTTTAACAAAGCCAATAGTACTGCTTGAAGGTTTTTTTAATAAAGCCGACTTACCTATTTTATTGGCTAATAATTTTCAAACTATTGTGCACGACGAAAACCAGCTTGCAGCAATAGAAAATGCCACCTTAGATGCGCCAATTACTTGCTGGCTAAAAATAAACACCGGCATGCACCGATTAGGTATAGCACCGGAGCAGTTTGACGCGTTTTATAGTCGCTTGCAGCGCACACCCAATGCTAAAAGCACCATTAATTTGATGACCCATTTTTCGTGTGCCGATGATACGCACAATACTAAAACGGCGCAGCAAATTAGCTTATTTGATACGCTTGTAAAGGGCATAGATCAAGCACATTGTTTATCAAACTCGGCCGGTATTATAGCTTGGCCTGCAGGGCACGGTGATTGGATACGCCCAGGACTTATGCTTTATGGGGTGTCGCCAATGGCAAACTGCACTGGGCAAGAACACAATTTAAAGCCGGTCATGCGTTTAACCACAAAGGTGATTGCAGTGCGTGATGTTGCCGCACACGAGCGTGTAGGGTACGGAGGCCGTTGGCAAAGTGATAAACCGACCCAATTAGCCGTAGTGGCTATGGGTTATGGCGATGGCTATCCGCGTCATGCCAAAGAAGGCACACCGGTTATGATTGCAGGGCAGCGTTACGGTATTGTAGGCAGTGTGTCTATGGACATGATAAGCATTGATATAGGCGCAAACGAGCATAATGTTAAAGTAGGTGACAGCGTTACAATGTGGGGGCTGGAGCTTCCGGTTGAAGAAATAGCCCACTGCGCCGATACTATCCCTTACGAATTACTGTGTAATATTACACCGCGCGTAAGTTACGAGTATCAGCGATAGTTAATAAGTGATATTTATTCTTTAATAAAGTAAATATCACTAAAGCCCATACGGGCAAATTCTTGGTCACGAAAGTTACGTACAGCCGAAGAGCCTTTTGAGGTCATTTCTATTTGGCGTACCATGTTTAAGTAGTTAGTTAAATCAATACCTTCGGCAGCGGCAATAGCTTGATACATGTCGTGGTATTTGTCTTTTGCGAAGTTAATTTCGCGCGGTTGGTTTTTAAATGTATAGGTTATTCTGCGTGCCATAATAAGCTCAGCTAATTGAGTGTGAGTGTAATTTTACACTGTATTGAACTGGCATTGAACGATTTGTTGAAATCAAATAATTAAAAGTAGAGTTTAAAATGAAATTATCAGTAGAGATCAGTAAATACCCACTTCATCAAGATTACATTCCGTTTATTAAGGGCTTTATTGACCGTTTAAACGAATACGACAACTTAAAAGTGATCACCAATACGCTTTCTACGCAAATTTTTGGCGATTACGATTTAGTAATGCAAGTGCTAAACACTGAAATTAAACGCTCGTACGAAGAGTTTGGTAAGGCTATTTTTGTTTGTAAGTTTTTATCTGGCGATTTATCTCCAGAGTAATCGCCTTTATTTAACGTGTATTAAAAACGGTAACCGCACACATGGATTTTTTAACACAAACCTTAAGTGGTTTTACAGCAATGTCGCATTGGGAATATATTGCGGTAGGGTTGTCTATTGCTTATTTATTACTGGCAATAAAAGAAAGCCTATGGTGCTGGCCTGCCGCTTTTTTTAGCACGCTTATTTATACCATAATGTACTGGAATGGCGCGCTGCTTATGGAGTCGCTACTCAATTTTTATTACATGTACATGGCTGTATTTGGCTGGATGGTATGGCGCAAAGGCAAAGCAGATAATATTAGTATTACCTCATGGTCTACACAACGCCACGCCATTCTTATAGGCGCTACGAGCTTAGCGGCCATTATTATTGGCTATGTAATGCAAAACTACACCCACGCCGATTTTGCCTACCTAGATAGCTTTACAACCTGTTTTGCGGTGGTAACCACGTATTTAGTTGCTAAAAAAGTACTCGAAAACTGGCTGTATTGGATTGTTATTGATGCGGCCTCTATGTATTTGTATTACGAAAAAGGCTATTACCCAACGCTCGCGCTATTTATTTTTTACACTATTATGGCCGCGTGGGGATTTAAAACCTGGTACGAAGAGTACGAGCAAAGCCAAGCTAAGCCATTAGCGCAATTATAACGCATGCACCGTAATCCAAATATTGCCGCGTTATGTAGTGAGTTTGTGGCACCTGAGCACGTGCTACAAACCACTAAATTAGTGAATGGTTTAAGTAACGACAATTACCTAATAAAAACCGCACAGCAAAACTACTTATTAAAATGCTACAAATCGCATTGGCCTACAATAGGGCTACAAGGCCAAACTGCACTTAGCCAACATAACGTTTGCCCTAAACCCATTTGGCTCGATAAGGCTAACAGGCGAGCTGCATTTCGCTATATTTGTGGTGATATTGCTACTAATAATTACAGTATTGACCTAGTTGAAAAGTTGGCACGCGTTCATAGCTACCCTTTAGCTACACAGCCAATGGACATTGCAAAAGAGCTTGTGTATTACGCTAATAGCAATATATATCAACAGCACAGCCGCTTAATTGAAGATACGCTAAGCGCCATTAGTGATATGCCCTACAGCAGTGGCTTTTGTCATAACGATTTAGTTAAAGATAACCTAATAGTAAATTCAAGTGGCATGTATTTAATTGACTTTGAATATGCGCAAACAAACGACGTGTATTTTGATCTAGCGGCACTTGCGGTTAGCTTAGAGTTAAATGCGCACGCAGAGCACACTTTGCTTGAGCAATATAGCGCCCAGCAAGCAATACCCAGTGAGTTTTATTGCGCTTATGACAAGCTACGTTACTTTAAAGTGGTGTTTTTGGTGTTGTGTATAGGGTGGTATGAGCAGCGCGACATAAATAATAAGGCAAGCACATTACGCGCGCAGCTAAATAAGTTATTAAACGAGATAAAAGATTAAAGCCCGCCAAAACGCGCGGCAAGCTCTTTATACTTTGTTACTTCGTCAGCATCAAATTGGGGCTCACCGTTTTCATCTTCAGACTTGGCAATAAGCAAGCTCTCACGAGCAAGGCGTTTTACCCGCTCGGCTTTTACACCTAAAAACTCAGCCACTTGCTCAGTCGACATTAAACTCATAATTACATCCTCTATATAGTCCGTAAGCATTCAGAACATGTTGCTAAACGGTTACTATTTTTTTATCGAATACCAATAAATAGCTTGTTTTTGGCAAGTTGTGAAGTGTTTTATCAAAAACAGTTTGATTTATAGGCATATAACTCAATGATGCTGGTATTTATTTAAAGATCTCTTTATTATTGCCAGTGCTAAAGCATTGATATCGCGAGTTAGTGTTTTGGCAACAAATGTGCTCTTGTGGTGAAATGGATATCACGTGGCCCTCCGGAGGCTAAGTTCTAGGTTCGATTCCTAGCAAGAGCGCCATTTGCTTTTTATTGTTTTCCTGTTTACGCCTACCTTCATTTTAGTAGTCATTTATAGTTATATGGTATTGCCCTCAACTCAAAAAGTAGACTTTTAGGGTTAAACAATGCTATTTAGTAGGCATATTTAATTGTAGAAAACGCTTCTGCCATGCTCATCGCGTTACCCATTTCAGAGCTCACCCCAGGTATGTTTGTTGACAGTGTTACCAAACAGCATGAAGGGCTCAACAGTATAAAAATAAAAACCAGTGGCTTAGTGCGAAACCAGGCAATTATAAAACGCTTAGTAACCGAAGGCGTTTTAGAGCTGCTTATCGACTTTACCAAAGGCGATGCCGCCATACCCGATAAGTACAAACCTAAGAGTGCGCCCCCACAAAAGAGCACCACTTCAAGCAGTAAAACAAAACCACCCGCTGTAAAACCTGCGATTACCCTTGAGCAAGAATTTGCCAAAGCCAGCATCAACTTTGAGCAGCATAATCGCAAGCTGCAAGCTTTGTATGGCGATGTAACCACAGGGTTGTCGGTTAATTTAAAGGTGATTGATGAAATGGCTAACGATATAGTCAGCTCGGTATTTAGAAATACTAGCGCAATGACCATTTTAACCCGCATAAAAGACAAACATAGCTACAATTGGCGCCACATGATTAACTGCGCTATTTTCACCGCCGTATTTGCTAAATATTTAGGATACAAAGAAGAAGCCGTGCAACAGCTTGCTATGGGCGCGTTACTTCACGACTTAGGGCAAGCTAAACTCCCGCAGGGGATTATTTCTAGGCCAAGTAAACTCACTAGCAGCGAAATGGATATTATTAAACGCCATGTGGCTCAAGGTTTAGGTTTGGTTAAAGGTGAAAAAGGCATTACCCCCCTTATACTCGACATGATAGTTAACCACCATGAGCGATTAGATGGCTCAGGCTATCCGCGTGGTATAACAGCTGAAAAGCTTAGTCGCCCAGCGCGCATGATGGCAATTGTTGATGTGTACGATGCGCTAACAGCCGATAGGCCCCATCAAGAAGGGGATGAACCCATTAATGCGCTGCGTTATTTGTTGGCTAACAAAGAGCTATTTGATGCAGAGCTAGTACAGCACTTTATTAAATGTTTAGGGGTGCACCCAGTAGGCACTATTGTTAAATTAACCAATGAGCGATTAGCTCTCGTGCTCGAGGGCAATAAATCAAATCCCATCAAGCCTAAAGTTAAGCTATTTTATAATGCTAAACACGGGCACCACGTCACCCCTAAAGACTTAGACTTAAATGAGCCTGATCAAAGTATTAAAATAGTGTCGAGTATCAAGCCACTCGACTATCAAATTAATTTGGCTCGTTTGTTAAAAGAGCACTTGTTGAATTAGCTTTTTTACAGCGTTTAAGTTTTTCGCGCTTAGCAGAAATATAAGCGCCTAAAAAACAACTCGCCATTAACGTTAGCCATAATAATGTTCCTTGCTGTACATGCAGTGCAATACAGCAAAAAGCTAACGACACTAATGCACTTAGCATGGCCCCTAACCAGTAATGGTTTACGGGGTTATCGCATTGGCCGGCTTGTGTGCAGGCACAATAGTTTGCTTTATAAAAACAAAACACACTGGCGCCACAAAAAATGAGCCCTGCAATAATAAGTAAAATGATCACCTATTTACTTCCTTTGTGATTTTGTAATGAGTTTAAAATGCAGGGAATTACAAGTCAATCTAAATGATAATTAATTACAATTAGAGTATAAGCTCTAATAACACATTTCTGCTCCGATGAGTTTTAAATAGTTGTTAAAATGTAGTTAAAAAACGTGTTTTTTGGTGTTTTTTGTCGCTTTGTTACAGTTTTTTATAAAAAATTAAGGTAGTGTAGCCAAGTTTAAAATCCTAATAACAACACATAGATACCCAAACGCTTGTTTGGTTAAGGACACAACAATGAAATTTTCTAAAACTCTTATTGCAGCTTCGCTTGCATTTGTTTCGGCTGATAGTTTTGCAGCCGCGTTTCAATTAGCAGAGCAAAACGCGTCAGGTTTAGGCCGTGCATACGCAGGTGAAGCATCTATCGCAGATGATGCGTCTGTTGTTGCTCGCAACCCTGCATTAATGACTTTATTTAAAGATAAGCAACTTAGTGTTGCTGCTATTGGTGTAATTCCAGATGTGAGCTTAGAAGGAACACAAACCAATAACGGTATTGATCCAAGTGCCCTAGATGATGACAGCATAGCACCAAGCGCAGTTGTACCTGCCGCTTACTTTACTATGCCGTATAACGATAAAGTATCGCTAGGTTTTGGCGCGTTTTCTAACTTTGGTTTATCTACAGAGTTTAACGATGACTACGTAGCGGGCCAAATTGCAGGCGAGACAGAAATTTTCACTGTTAACCTTAATGCAAGCGTTGCTTATAAAGTAAATGAGCAATTTAGCTTTGGTATTGGCTTAAACTACATTTATGCAGATGCAACCGTAATCCGTAAAGTAGGCGCTAATACAAGCGGCTTTGATTTTGGTGCTGATGCAGTAAACCTTCAAGGTGACGACACCGGCCTAGGTTTAAACGTTGGTTTAATGTACCAACTAGACGAAAATAGCCGTTTTGGCTTTAACTACCGCAGCGAAACAGACATCACATTTGAAGGTGATTTCTCAAATGACTTACCAGTAGCAGCAGGCGGCACCGGTGGTGCACAACTACCAGGTTCTGTAGAGCTAACGTTACCAGCTATTGCTGAGTTTTCTGGTTCTCACCAGTTAGATGAAAAACTTGGCTTACACTACAGCGTATTATGGACAGGTTGGAGCAGCTTTGAGTCACTAGAAGCGCAAGTAACTGCACCAACAGGCGACAAGTTTGTTGCTTTTGAAAAGCAAGAGCAGTTTGACGATGCGTTTCGTTACTCTGTAGGTGGCGATTACCAATACAACGAAGACTTACTACTTCGTGCAGGTGTAGCGTTTGATGAGTCGCCAGTATCGCAAACTCACCTATCTATCTCTATCCCTGATACAGACCGTTTTTGGTTCTCGTTTGGTGGTAACTACACTATCGACACGCAATCAAATGTTGATTTAGGTGTAAGTATTATTCGTGGTAAAACACAAACATTTACTGAAGCTGATGAGTCAGGCAGTGAGTGGGGCTTCGAGTCTAAAGGCCACGCTGTACTTGTTGGCGCTCAGTACAACTACAAGTTCTAATGTAGCTGTGCCTTGTGGTTAATCGCAGGGCACAAAAAAGCCGCTCACTTTAACAGTGAGCGGCTTTTTTAATGCCTGCTAAATTGCTTTAGCAGGCAACTAAAATTATAAGCTTTCTATTTTAGTTTTTTGCTCAAGTAGCTTGGTTTTAGCATCAGTGAATTCAGCAAGCTTCGCGTTCTCTTTTGCAAGTACGGCTTCTGGTGCGTTATTTACAAACTTTTCGTTAGCCAGCTTGTTTTGCACTTGGGCTAGGCCTTTTTCTGCTTTTTCGAGTTGCTTGTTAATACGTGCAAGCTCTGCTTCAACATCAATTAAGCCCGCCATGGGGATCATAATTTCAAGGTTGCCAACATAAGATGTTGCACACGCTGGTGCATCATCTTTGTTTTCAAGCAGGGTGAACGATTCAAGTTTAGCAAGCGAGGCAATAAATGACTCGTTCTCGTTAATACGGCGCACATCATCGCTTGATGCGTTAGCTAGCAACACGTTAAGTGGCTTACTTGGGCTAATGTCCATCTCACCACGAATAACACGAATTGCTAAAATAAACTGTTTAACCCACTCTAAGTCGTCCATAGCTTGGGCATCAACGTTTGCTTCATTATAAACAGGGAAGCCCTGTACCATGATGCTGGTGCCTTTAGTTTCAAGCCCTGCAAGTGGTGCAACGCGCTGCCAAATAGTTTCGGTAATGTATGGCATCATTGGGTGCATTAAGCGCAGTAGGCTTTCTAGTACCGTAATGAGTGTATTACGTGTACCGCGTTGCTGTGCTTCATTACCTTTAAATAATACCGGCTTAGTCAGCTCTAAGTACCAATCACAGAACTGGTTCCAAGTGAATTCGTAAAGTGTATTAGCCGCTAAATCAAAGCGGTAGTTATCAAGGTGCTCAGTGTAGGTTTTAACCGTTGCTTCAAATTGACCTAATATCCAACGATCGGCTAACGAGAACTCTTTTTGTGCATCGTTGAAGCCACAATCTTGCTCTTCTGTGTTCATTAATACGTAACGGCTTGCGTTCCATAGTTTATTACAGAAGTTACGGTAACCTTCTAGGCGGTTCATATCCCAGTTGATATCACGTCCGGTTGATGCCATTGCTGCAAGGGTAAAGCGAAGCGCATCGGTACCGTGTGCTTCAATACCATTTGCAAATACTTTGCGCGTGTCTTTTTCAATTTTAGCGGCAAGTTTAGGCTGCATCATGTTGCCAGTACGCTTTTGTACTAAATCTTCAAGCTCGATGCCGTCAATCATATCTAGTGGGTCAAGTACGTTACCTTTTGACTTAGACATTTTATCGCCGTTGTCATCACGTATTAGGCCAGTAACATACACTGTTTTAAACGGCACTTGTGGCTTACCATTTTCATCTTTTATAAAGTGCAGCGTCATCATGATCATACGCGCAACCCAGAAGAAAATAATATCAAAGCCCGTTACTAACACGTCAGACGGGTGGAAGGTTTTTAAATCATCCGTGTTCTCTGGCCAACCTTGCGTTGAGAACGTCCACAGCGCAGATGAGAACCAGGTATCAAGTACGTCTTCGTCTTGGCTTAGTGCTACGCTATCTGCAATATTATTATCGCGACGTACTTCTGCTTCATCACGACCAACGTATACGTTACCTTCGCTGTCGTACCAAGCTGGAATACGGTGACCCCACCAAAGCTGGCGTGAAATACACCAATCTTGTACGTCGTTCATCCACGAAAAGTACATGTTTTCGTATTGCTTAGGTACAAATTGGATGTCGCCGTTTTTAACGGCGTCTTTTGCAGGTTCAGCAAGTGGTGCAACACGTACATACCATTGGTCGGTAAGGAGTGGCTCAATGACCACACCAGAGCGGTCGCCGTAAGGTACAGTTAACGCATGGTCTTCGATTTTTTCGAGTAAACCAAGTTCTTCAAATTCTGCGATAATCGCTTTACGCGCAGCAAAACGGTCTAGGCCGTGTAAGCGCTCAGGAATTGGCGCATCAAACTCAAGTTCTTTACCGTCAAAGGTGTATGTTTCACCTTGGCTTAGAATAGCTGCGTTTTTATCGAAAATATTGATCATTGGCATTTTATGACGCTTGCCAACTTCGTTATCGTTAAAGTCGTGTGCAGGGGTGATTTTTACACAACCCGTGCCTTTGTCTTTATCAGCGTGTTCATCTGCAACAATTGTGATACGACGATTTACGATTGGCAGTAAAATCTCTTTACCAATTAAATCTGTGTAGCGCTCGTCATCTGGATTAACCGCAACACCTGAATCACCTAGCATGGTTTCTGGGCGTGTTGTTGCTACGACAATGTAGTCTTTGCCGTCTTGTGTTTTAACGCCATCAGCAAGAGGGTAGCGCAAGTTCCACATGTGGCCTTGTTTGTCTTTGTTTTCAACTTCAAGGTCTGAAATAGCTGTGTGTAATTTTGGATCCCAGTTTACTAGGCGCTTACCGCGGTAAATTAGGTTTTCTTTGTGAAGACGTACAAAGACTTCTTTAACCGCTTCAGATAAGCCATCGTCCATCGTAAAGCGTTCACGGTCCCAATCAACCGATGCGCCAAGACGGCGAAGCTGTTTAGTGATAGTACCGCCAGATTCGTTTTTCCATTCCCAAATTTTATTAATAAAATCTTCGCGGCCTAAATCGTGACGTGTTTTACCTTCTTCAGCGTGTAGTTTACGCTCAACCAACATTTGCGTTGCAATACCCGCGTGGTCAGTACCTACTTGCCATAATGTGTTGTTACCTTGCATACGCTTAAAACGCGTAAGGGTATCCATTATTGTATCTTGGAAGGCGTGGCCCATGTGCAAGCTACCGGTGACATTTGGCGGCGGGATCATGATCGAATACGGTACGCCTTGGCCAGATGGCTTAAAGTAGCCTTTTTGTTCCCAGTCTTGGTATAGCGACTGTTCAATATCTTGCGGATTGTAGGTTTTATCCATTACACAGAACCTTAAATAAGTACTTAAATTAGTTGGTTAGCTTTATCCTAAACGGCTAGCTATTAATCTCTTGCGTGCTGATATTGGCACCAAGTTGGCGCAGCTTTTTAAAGCGCTCACGAGCGGCTTGTTTAGCTACAGACTCTACTGGTACAAAATCAAAAACTTGGCTAAAACGCCTAATAAAATCAGGCAGGTTATTAGCTAAGTTAATTAAAACGTTACGTTTGCCAACAGGAGGCGTGGTGCCTATTTCTACTGGTGCGCCGGCTTTAGGGCCTTCGCCTTGCAGGTTATGCGGCACAAAACTGTCGGGATCAAATGCCCAAATGGTTTCGTCAATGGCATAGGCGGTATGTTCGTTATCTACAAAAATAAATACACGATGCCCTAATCGATACTGCTCTGCGGCAATTTGAGCTGCTAAAGCAAAATGATCATCAGCCTGCGCTTTAGATTCATCTTGTTGCTTTAGAACGAAAAATTGAGCATTCATGTTCATTGTATCGGGGTTTCCCATGACATTGAATGTGCACATAGTTGTTACACATAAATTAAGAGGCAGATTTTGCCATATAACGGGGTTTGCTTCAATTAATACACAGATAATTACAGCAATAAAAAAGGCGCCAAATGGCTAATGCCAGTCAGTTAAGCTGACTGGTATTTTTCTTTTTGGTGGGGTATTTACTTGGTTTGGGTTTGACCCTTCGAGGGTAAAATCTATCTTCCCGCCTCGTCGGAAGTGCGTAATAAGTTA